>NZ_JAUBQM010000096.1:0-21957 GCF_036701245.1 Microcoleus sp. Pol14D4 | reverse complement strand
GCTGCCTATCTTTTTTTACCACAAGTTGCCTCAATCCTTACTAGCTATGGGTTTGGGGTGGGTTGTCACCCCCCCAGGGTTAAAACTGAGATATTGCAGTATTCTCAATCATCCTTTCAAAAGCACGCTAGAAACAACGGCCCACAATATAGAAGTTCCACGTAATTCCTGATGAATAAACATTTTAACAGTCTTTGCTTGACCGGCCTGCTGTTCATCCTGCCTGTTTCTCCGGCAACAATTGCCCGCGCTCAACTTCCCGAAACTTCGGATACTAATGCCCAGCAAACAAATCTCCTCAAAGATGAACTCTATTTTGGCTTAACAAAACCGGGAGGCGAGACAATTTCTGAATCAGAATGGCAGGAGTTTGTCACGGCAGTTATTACCCCTCGCTTTCGGGAAGGGCTAACCGTATTAGACGGCTCCGGGCAGTTTCTCAACAGAGCGGGTATTCTGATTAGAGAAAACTCTAAAATAGTTATTTTAATTTATGAAAGTAGTCCTGAAAAAAATCAAGCTATTAATGAAATTATCGAAACTTACAAGCGCACTTTCCTGCAAGAGTCTGTGCTGCGGGCAACCAGCGAAGTTAAGGTTTCTTTCTGATGTGGTCATCCAATCAGCGTATTTATGATATTATCCGTGGTAATCAAGGTCATATCCTCAAAGATAATTAGGGTGCGGTGCAAGAAAATTCATAAGTTGTGGGTATCGATCGCCAACTGCAAAAAATCGCTAGAAAAACCTGCCCGGGAGAAAACAAAAACATGATGAACGACGGCAACCAAAAAGCTGAAGCGCCTGAAACCCAGGAGTCACAAAATTTGTCCGGCATGGCGAAAGCTTTTCTTGTGAGCGTGGCTTGGTCTTACGCAGAGGCATTGGAGCGAATGAAACGATCGCGAAATCCACAGCAACCCGCGCCGGAATCTCCGACAGAACAAGTCGAACCCGATCCTGAAAAAAATTAATGAAAGACTATTAATGCGCTCGATTTGACAAACTATCTGAGGGTGCGATCGAACGCAATAGTCAGTTAGCTGTTTTGAGTTAAAAACAATCAACTCAGAACAGCGAACTGTGCAGCTTTAGCCGGATTTGTAGGGGATTTTACAAGAAAAAAAACTGAAAGCCCCGTGACCCTTCAACAAGCTCAGGAAAAGCTTTAGTCCGGGGATGACAGCGGCGTTGCAGGTGCGAACCTCAACTTATATCTATGCCTAAAAGAAATTTAAACTAAACAAAGTACGGTTTTACCGCTACAGTGTACAAAACAAATAACCAATTTTTAGATCGGTCTCATGTCTAATTCAAAAATGATTGGTAAAGCGATCGCAGGTGGCCTTTGCTTCGGCATCCTCGCCAGCTTCACCGCTTCACACGGCCCCGCATCCGCAGCAGCACCAATAATTGCCCAAGAAACAGCAGCCCCGGCCGCTAGCAGCATCGACCAGCAACTCCTAGGTCAATGGCAAGGCACAGTCCCCTCCGGTCAGTCTTTCACCTTCGTCTTTGCCCCAGAAGGCAAATTGTTTCTCATGGCTAAAGGCCCCGACGGAGCCGCCCGCGCCAAAGAAATGAGGTACAAAGTTAATCTCGGTGAAAAACCGATGCACCTTGATGTCGGTCTCAGCAGCACAGAAACTGTTGAGACTGTTTTTGAGTTGACTCCCGAAGGTCAAATGCGCCTTCAGTTGCAAGGCACTAATCCCGGACAGGCGAGACCTAATTCCTTAAACGAACAGGCAACCGTGTTTAAAAAGGTCTCCGAGGCCACTGTACTGCCTGCTGACACTCAAATCATTGGTTTTTGAGGAAAATTACTCGCAGGCAGAAGGCACTCCAGTAGTTCTGAGTTTTGAGTTTTAAGTTATAAACCATTTAAAATTCAAAACTCATCCACGGCGAAGCGTTGCGAAGAATGTTAGCTTTCGCCATCTGTTATGCAAAGCCATCTTAAAATCTTCCTACTGCCTTCTGCCTTCAGCAGGCCCTGCTACAATCCACTTAATCTCCATTTAACTGCCATAGACCTCCATGAGTGAAACCGTCCTAGAAGTTCGCAACCTGCGGGTTCAATTTCAATCTGCGGACGCAGGCGATGCGTCTGCAACCGTCAAAGCGGTTGACGGCATTTCGTTTGAGGTTAAGCGAGGGCAAACTCTGGGCATCGTGGGAGAGTCGGGCTCGGGAAAATCGGTAACATCCCTCGCTGTTATGGGTTTGCTGTCGAGTTCGTCAACGAAAATCGACGGCGAAATTTGGTTTTCTCCGACAAAAGACGGCGCTAGCAATGGGCCTGTGAATCTGCTGGAAATGCCGGACAGGGAAAAACAAACATACCGGGGCAGCCAGATTGCGACGATTTTTCAAGAGCCGATGAGTTCGCTAAATCCCGTTTATACGATCGGATTTCAACTCACAGAAGCCATTTGTTTGCACCAACAGGTGTCGCAGACAGAAGCGCGGCGCCAAGCTGCTTCTCTGCTGCAAGAAGTGAAGCTGCTACCGGGCGACGATGAGATCAGGCAGCGGTGTTTGGCTTTGCGGCAAGAGCACTCCCGGACTGCTGCGGGGAATCAAGCAGTTATGGAGGACGATCGCGATTTGATGCAGCTCGTCAACGGGCAAAAACAAGCTATGCTCGATCGCTATCCCCACGAACTCTCAGGCGGTCAAATCCAGCGCGTGATGATTGCAATGGCCATTTCTTGCAATCCAACTTTATTAATTGCTGATGAACCGACAACGGCTTTGGATGTAACCGTGCAGGCAACAATCTTAGCTTTGCTGCGGGAGTTGCGGGACTCTAGAGGCATGGCAATGATTTTTATTACCCACGATTTGGGCGTCATTGCTGAAATTGGCGATACGGTGGCGGTGATGTACCGAGGCAAGATTGTTGAGTGCGGTGCGATCGAACAAATTTTCAGCAACCCCCAACATCCTTATACAAAAGGTTTATTAGCTTGCCGCCCAACTCTCGATCGGCAAAGGCGCCGCTTGCCGACAGTTTCCGATTTTATGGATGTCACCACAAATGCTAGCGGCGAATTAGTAATTGTCGAGAAAAATGCCGATTTAGACGGCGACAGCAGCGGGGGAAATCCTGCTTTTGCAAATGGAAAACCGCCTCGGCTGCCGCATATTTCTGGCCCTTTGCTAGCGGTTAATAACTTGCGAGTCGGTTTTCCGGTGCAGGGAATGTTTGGCGAAACCAAACGCTTATTTATGGCGGTAAACGATATTTCTTTTGAGGTTTATCCGGGCGAGACTTTGGGTTTGGTAGGCGAGTCTGGCTGCGGCAAATCTACTTTGGCGAGAGCTTTGCTGCAATTAATTCCGATAGCCAGCGGTAAAGTGTTTTTTGAAGGTCAAGAAATTACGCCTCCTGCCAAAAGTAGTTCGGCATCGCAGTGGATGGGTAATTATCGGATGAAAAAAGAGTACGATCGCAAATTGCGGTGGCTGCGGCGCGATCTGCAAATTATTTTTCAAGACCCTTTTAGTTCTCTCGATCCGCGCCTAAATGTTGGGGATGCCGTCATGGAACCGATGGTGATTCACCGCTTTGGTAAGAACCAGAAAGAACAGCGCGAGCGCGCGGCTTATTTGTTGGATAGAGTGGGTTTAAATCCCGATTTTATGCGGCGCTACCCTCACGAGTTTTCCGGTGGGCAGCGGCAGCGAATTTGTATTGCTAGAGCTTTGGCTTTGAATCCTAAGTTTATTATTTGCGATGAGTCGGTTTCAGCATTAGATGTCTCGGTGCAGGCGCAAGTTTTAAATTTGCTGAAGGAGTTGCAAACAGAGTTTGGACTGACTTATATTTTTATTTCTCACGATTTGAGCGTGGTTAAGTTTATGAGCGATCGCGCGATCGTCATGAACAAAGGTAAAATCGAGGAAATTGGCACTGCTGAACGCATTTACCGCCAACCGCAGCAAGCTTACACGCGGCAACTCATAGCTTCTATTCCAGCAGGGAATTTGGAGCGAATTCGGCAACAGCAACTAGGTCGCCAAGCTGCTTGGCCCCCATCGCCTGCAGATGAATCGAAACACGTTTGAGCTTTAGGCTTTTAAACTGGTATCAATTACCAATTACTAATTAGCCATTACGCGCGAACATATCGGGCTACGAAAAACTGCTACGAAGTTTTTTTTCATTTTATTTTCACAAATTAGCAGTTTACCTTGATTTTAACTTCATAATTTATGGTCAAATTGTACCTGCTTGAACTTGACTAACATTCCGGGTTTTTCAACCCACAGCCAGGACGCTCCACGCAGTATTTTCCTACATCAAACCCTGTTATTTCTAGACGCACAAAGTGGGGTATAACACGCTACTCTAACACAGTAATCAGCTTCAGGCTCCGCCTACATAATTAGGTTATGCACCCAGGAGTGCGAGTTTCTGAGTCCAGAACTAGCTAAATTAGGCCAAATGTCCAATGACTAACAACAATATGTCGCGTAGTATTATAAGTAAACTCTCTCGATGAGTCGGAAAAATTATAAAATGGGTACCCAAGCTAAAAAGAGATTGGTTGCTACTTCCGTAAATACACTTAATTATCGCCTCGTATTGCGTAAATTTACGTAATTATCGAATACGAGAGCTCGCCACATAGGGAATATTTATAATATTTAAACATCTTTATTGTAATTTTTAAATCAGCACAACTCAAAGTAACTCTAGATTAAAAGAATGAAACATTCAGTTCAACTAGAAGAATTCAAAAGCACTAAATTGGTGAAATTGCTGCAAGTGTTGTGGACAAAAATTACGGCAGCAGTCACCACAATACAAAAAGCAGAATCTAGAAAGCAGTATGAAAAAAAAATGCGCCTAGCGACGATCGCCCCTGGCAGTGTATTCTCAATTTTGATAATTGTACTGCTTCTCTTAAACGGGTGGCTCGTAGCTAACAGCGGTGATAATTTCTACGATAGCCAACTCGCCCTGGGATTTTTGGCAATTGCAAATATTATCTTTTTAGCGGTATCGGCCGGCTCAAACGCCTCTGCTGTCGTAGCCCAAAACGATCGCCCCTCCAGCCCACCTAACGCGGGCGATCGCTTTTTTAGCCTCTCGCTAGATCTGCTGTGCGTCCTTAGTTTTGACGGTTATGTAACACTGATCAACCCAGCAGCAGAAAAAATACTCGGCTATTCCCCAGGAGAAATGATTGGCAAACTCTTCCTCGAATTCGTGCATCCAGACGATCGCGAAGCTACTTTAAAAGAAGCTGAAAGTCTTGCTGCGGGGAATAATACCGTTGGGTTTGAAAACCGCTGGCGCTGTCGGAACGGTTCTTACAAGTGGATAGCCTGGACTGGTAGCCGTTTCTGGGAGGAAGAATTGATGTATGGTGTCGGCCGCGACATTACCGCTCAAAAACAAGCAGAAGCAGCGCTGCAAGAGAGTCAGCATTTTGTTGAGCGAATTGCCAATACCAGTCCGAATCTTCTCTTTGTTTACGATGAAAGCGAGCAGCGAAATGTCTACAGCAACCGCGAAATCAGTGACATCCTCGGCTATACCGCCGAAGAAGTTGAAAACATGGGCAGCAATCTACTGCCCACCATCATCCACCCTGACGACTTAGCTAAATTTCCCGGATATTTTCAGCAATTAGAAAATGCTCCCGACGGCGAAGTTATTGAGTACGAATATCGGGTGCGCGACAAACATAATTGTTGGCACTGGTTAGTCAGCCGGAATATTGTATTTAGCAGAACAGAGGAGGGAAAAATTAAGCAGCGTCTCGGTGCTGCTACGGACATTACAGAGCGCAAAATAGCAGAACAAGCTTTAGCAGAACAATTGAAACTTTCTTTATTCACAGCAGATGTGGGAATTGTTCTAACTCAAAACCAGGGTTTGCGTACAACTTTGCAATATTGCGCCGATGCAGTTGTGCGCCATTTGGATGTTGCCTTTGCTCGGATTTGGACATTGAATGAAGACGGAAATGTATTGCAACTGCAAGCAAGCGCGGGGATATATACTCATATTGACGGCGCTCACAGCCGCATTGCTGTCGGCGAGTTCAAGATTGGTTTAATCGCCCTGGAGCGACAACCTCACATCACTAATCGTGTGCAAGAAGATCCCCGAATCCAGGACAAAAAATGGGCCTCACGAGAAGGAATGGTGGCTTTTGCTGGATATCCGCTAATTGTTGACAATCAGTTGCTGGGAGTAATCGCGATGTTTGCTCGCCAGGAGTTGAACGAATCAATGGTGATTGCTTTGGCGTCAAGTGCCGATACGATCGCCCTGGGAATTAAGCGCAAACAAACAGAAGAAGCTCTCGCCAGACAACAGCAAACTTTGAGGGCAATTATTGACAACGCTCCGATCTGGGTATGGCTGACAAATGCTAGCGGGCGGATGTTATTAATTAACAAAACTTTCTGCGAAGATGTGGCTATACCTGAATCAAGATTTTTAGCAGCATCTCACTATTCCGAAGTTTTGGGATTAGAAGCATCTGCTATGTGCATGGAATCTGACGCGCAAGCGTGGAGCCAAGATATTCCCTGTTATGCTGAAGAAGCGATGCAGCTTGCTGATGGTAAAAAACATTATTTGGAGACAATTAAAACTAAGGTCAAAGATGATTTTGGAAACGCGATCGGCTTAATCGGTTTGGGTTTGGACGTTACAAAACAAAAAGAATCTCAAAGACAGTTGCAAAAGTCGGAAGCGAGATTCCGCAAATTAGCAGAGCAGGAAGCGCTGCTGAACCAGCTAGCTAGCAATATCCGCGAATCTCTGGATTTAGGTACTATTTTAGCAACAACTGTGCAGCAAATTCGCGACTTGCTGCAAGTCGATCGCTGTGTGTTTATCTGGTATTTGCCCGACGCTTCGCCACCTGCTTGGGATGTCGTCCACGAATCAAAAAATGATGATTTATTCTCGCTTTTGGGTTATTACCCTGCTGACATAAGGGGTACGCTGCCGCAAAAAATCGCTAAGTTGGAAGTTTATCAAATAGATGATGTTGCAACTTTCAGCGATCCAGTAGAAAAAGAATTCTTTTTGCAGGTTGGTTGCAAGTCTGTTTTGGATTTGCCGATTAAAAGTGCCGGAGGTTTAACTGGTGTTGTTAGCTGCGTTTCTTGCAGGGAGGTTCGCAAGTGGACAAAAGAGGAAGTGGAGTTAATGGAGGCAATTGGCGATCAATTGGCGATCGCCATCAGTCAATCTGAACTTTACACTAAAAGCGTCGATTCAGCTCGGATAGCACAAGAACAAGCTGCAAAACTCGAAGTAACTCTGTGCGAACTCCAGCAAGCTCAAACTCAACTCGTGCAGGCAGAAAAAATGTCTAGTCTCGGTCAGATGGTAGCAGGAATAGCCCACGAAATCAATAACCCAGTCAGCTTTATTTTCGGCAATCTTACCTACACAGAAGAATACACTAGAAACCTGATGAAACTGCTGCAAATGTATCGAGATGAATACCCGGAACCTTCTCCAGCGATTCAGGAGGAAATAGAAGTTTTAGAGCTGGATTCTGTGCTAGACGACTTGCCGAAAATGCTGTCTTCTATGCAGGTGGGAGCTACTCGCATCCGGGATATCGTGCGTAGTTTGCGGAATTTCTCTCGCCTCGATGAATCTGACATGAAAAAGGTTAACATTCACGAAGGCATCGACAGCACATTGATGATTTTAGAACACCGTCTGAAATTTCAGCCCGATAGCGTAGGGGGTACGGAGTCTCATCGCCCAGCAATTCAAGTCATTAAAGAATACGGACAACTGCCACGGGTGGAGTGCTACGCCGGACTCTTGAATCAGGTGTTTATGAATATTATCGCTAACGCTATTGACGTGTTACAAGAAAAGCTCGAAAATCCGGGAATTATCCGCATTCGTACAGAGGTAGAAGGTACTCTCGCTGTGATTAGAATTGCTGATAACGGTGCAGGTATCTCCGATCGAGTCAAGCAACGGATATTTGACCCCTTCTATACTACCAAACGCATCGGTTCAGGAACGGGAATGGGTTTAGCGATTTCGCATTCAATTATTGTCGAAAAACATAAAGGTGAAATTAAGTGTTTATCGGTGGTGGGGAAAGGCACTGAATTTATAATCGAGATTCCAATTAAAAGGGCCGAAATTTAAATTGGTTTTTCGGCAAAAATACTAAAAATCGTCAGTTGGAAAACCCGATTTTTTTGTACTAACCATAAGACTGACGCACCCTAAAGGCTACAACTAGAGAAAAGTTATTTTATCATAAATTTGTGTGGGGCCTATTGCCCACCCTCCAACTAAAATTGATATGATATTAAAAATCTCAAATCTCAAATCTCAAATCTCAAATGGCATTACCTCCCGGCAGTTTCGGTTTACCCCTAATTGGCGATACTATCAACTTTTTGCAAGATTCCCAATTCGCCAAAAAACGCCACCAGCAGTACGGGCCCCTTTTCAAAACCAGCCTTTTCGGACAGCCTACCGTGTTTATGCGTGGCCAAGAGGCTAATTTGTTTGTTTTAAGCAATGACAACCGATATTTTGTTGTGACTTGGCCTCCCAGCACGAGAGCGCTTTTAGGCTCCCTTTCCTTGGCATTACAAACGGGTGCTAACCACCAAAATCGGCGCAAGTTGCTGTACCAAGCGTTTCAGCCGCGAGCGCTGGCTGGCTACATCGGCGGGATAGAAGATATCACTCAGCGCTATTTGGAAAAATGGGAAAAAATGGAAACCCTGACTTGGTATCCTGAACTGAGAAATTATACTTTTGATGTGGCGGCTAAGTTGTTAGTAGGGATTGATAATGGTTCGGAAACGGCGCTAGGACATAATTTTGAAACTTGGGGCAATGGTTTATTTTCGATTCCTTTAGATGTGCCTTGGACTCAGTTTGGCAAGGCGAAAAAGTGCCGCAAGCTGCTGTTGGCAGAACTTGAAAATATTATTCGAGACAGACAACAAGGAACCGCTAGTGGCAATGATGCTTTGAGTTTGCTGATTTCTGCTCGCGATGACGAGGGAAATAGTTTGAGTTTGGATGAGTTAAAAGATCAAGTGCTGTTGCTGCTGTTTGCGGGACACGAAACTTTAACTTCGGCGATCGCCTCTTTTTGTCTTCTCCTAGCCCAACATCCCGATGTGATGGCAAAAGTCCGCACCGAACAGCAGCAGTTCCCCGCTACGGAACCCCTAACCTTGGAACAACTCAAACAAATGACCTATTTAGAACAGGTGCTGCAAGAAGTGCTGCGTTTAGTTCCACCAGTGGGAGGTATTTTTCGGACAGTCATTAATGCTTGTGAGTTCGGCGGCTATGAAATTCCAAAGGGTTGGACTGTACTTTCTCAGATTAATCAAACCCATCAGGATAGTCAACTTTATCCTGAACCCGATCGCTTCGACCCCGATCGATTTAACTCCGAGCGATCGGCAAAACCGTTCAGTTACGTGCCATTTGGTGGAGGTTTGCGGGAATGTTTGGGCAAAGAATTTGCCCGGTTAGAGATGAAGTTGTTTGCGGCAAAGATTGTTCGGGAGTTTGAATGGGAGCTTTTACCAGATCAAGATTTGCATTTGATCGCAGTACCGACTCCGCATCCCCGCGACGGTTTGCGAGTAAAATTTCGTCGAACAACAATGAAATAAGTAGAAGCTTCAGTTATACACCCTCCTGATTTTCGTCTTCTTCTTCAGAACAGGCAAGATGCCTGTGAAGCGAGAGATGAATTTTATTGTGGGGAGTAGGGGTTGGGCTTATAGCCCGCCCTGAAAGCCTGATTGATAATGGTGCAAGATCTCAGCCTCAATCAACATCCAATTGCATCGGCCCCAAATACTTAGTTAAATAAGGAGAAAAAACCTCATAAATCAGAGTCAATGGCTTCCCGTGATGCCAAAACAAATAGTGTCGCCCCCAAAAAGGCCCCGACTCTTCAAACGCTGATTCCAAAGCAGCCGAATTACCGCAATAAATGCCCTGCACATCGCGATACAATTCTGTCCGCAGTCTCGCTAAACTAGCCCAAATTGGCAAAGATTTATTTTGTAAATATTCGTCTACGTGGCTCGCTTCCCACCAAGAAGTCGCATAGGCTAAACGCTGTCCAGAAGCAGTTCGCAGCCACACTTGTCGGCGCAGGCGCGGCCCCGGAACCGCGACAATTTGCTGGGGCGCGCCGTCTGCGTCTTCACCCACTAAAGACATATCGATGACATCAACTTCTGTGGGTTCCCCTGTCAGCAGTTGCAGGTGACGGGTAGGGGAACCGTCGCCCAGGAGCAGTATTTGCCACGCCGGTGCGAGCTTGGTGTGGGGCAAACCCTTCTGTACTGCGTCTTCTGCTCCTTGCCACAGGGGGTTGAGAGCGTGCCAGGTGCGGCTGTTTTTGGGTGTAAATGTTGCAGTCAAGGGTCTTTACAAAACTTAATTTTTTGTTTATTATAACGCTTCTTCAATTATCCGCTCAAAAACCAAAAATTGATCGACCGAGGACGAGCGCCCATAGGATGTCCGGTTAAATAGTTATAATACTTCTGTTCGGGATTTTTATTCTTCCTTCTTCCTTCTTCTTCCTGACATCCGTTACATCCGTTACATCCGTTATATAATCCGTTGCCGAACTTCCTTCCACTATATGTTACGAATAACCGAAATAAAACTCCCCCTCGATCATCCTGAAGATGCGATCGCCAGTGCCATAGTCAAAAAGCTGCAAATTCCCCCCGAAGAATTGCTCAGCTATTCCATCTTCAAGCGCAGCTACGATGCTCGTAAAAAAGCAGAAATCCTCCTTGTCTATATTGTGGATGTAGAGACGACACAGGAAAAGCAACTTCTCCAACGCTTCAAAAAAGATCCTCATGTGATGCTGACGCCAGACACGAGTTATCGCTATGTAGCCAAAGCCCCCAGCAATTTGACGATTCGCCCCATTGTGATTGGTACAGGGCCGTGCGGTATGTTTGCAGGTCTCATGCTGGCACAAATGGGGTTTCGCCCCATCCTTTTAGAACGCGGAAAAGCAGTGCGCGATCGCACGGTTGACACCTTTGGATTTTGGAAGAAAAAAGCAGAATTCAACCCAGAATCTAACGCTCAGTTTGGCGAAGGTGGTGCGGGTACTTTTTCCGATGGCAAACTCTACAGCCAAGTTAAAGATCCTCAGCATTATGGGCGGAAGGTGTTGACGGAACTTGTGAATGCAGGAGCTTCACCGGAAATTTTATATATTAATAAACCGCATATTGGCACGTTCAAACTGGTGGGAATTGTCCAAAGTCTACGCGCCCAAATTGAATCATTAGGCGGGGAAATTAGGTTTCAAAGTCGTGTAGAAGATATCCACATCGAAAATGGAAAAGTGCAGGGACTTACCCTCGCCAGCGGAGAATATATTGCTAGTAATTATATAGTTCTGGCGGTGGGACACAGCGCCCGCGATACTTTTGAAATGTTGTTTTCGCGCGGGGTTTACATCGAGGCAAAACCTTTTTCCATTGGTTTTCGGGTGGAACATCCGCAGACTATTATCGATCGCTGTCGTTTTGGCGATCGGGCGGGCCATAAGCTTTTGGGCGCCGCCGATTACAAACTGGTTCACCACTGCCAAAATAATCGTTCTGTGTACAGTTTCTGTATGTGTCCCGGTGGTTTGGTAGTGGCCGCCGCGTCGGAACCGGGGCGACTTGTCACTAACGGAATGAGTCAATATTCTCGCAACGAACGCAATGCTAACAGCGGGATTGTGGTGGGTATCACGCCAGAGGATTATCCGGGTCATCCCTTAGCCGGAATTGAGTTTCAACGTCGCCTAGAAGAACGGGCATTTGAGTTAGGAGGTGGCACTTACAACGCCCCTGGGCAGCTTGTGGGGGATTTTTTGGCGAATCGCCATTCCACGGCGCTAGGCAGTGTGCAGCCGTCTTATACGCCGGGAGTTGTGATGACTGATTTGAGCGAAAGTTTGCCCGATTATGCGATCGCAGCTATCCGCGAAGCACTTCCGGCTTTTGACAAACAGATTAAAGGATTTGCGATGGATGATGCGGTTTTGACTGGGGTGGAAACGCGCACTTCTTCACCAATTCGGATTAAACGCAGGGAAGACTATCAGAGTTTGAATACAGAAGGTCTTTATCCTGCTGGGGAAGGTGCAGGATATGCGGGTGGAATTCTGTCGGCGGGGATTGATGGGATTAAGGTGGCAGAGGCGGTTGCTTTGAGTATTTTGCAATCTTCAAACCACAAAATTTGAGGCTGGATTTGAGGATTTTTAGACGATTTGAAGATTGCCGTCAACCGTCAACTGTCAACCGTCAACTCTGTTCAAACAGCAGCTAAACGCGATCGAATTTCCGTATCGGTATACTCCGGCGTCCAGCCTTCTTTGGTAGTAAAATAGCGCACCGCTTTAATTTTCTGGGCTGCTGTCAAATAAAACCAGTGTTCTGTATTCGCCGGCACGTTGATAAATTCTTCCGGCTGCACAGTGAGTTCGACTTGGCTGCAGTCGGGCCGCACGAAACCGAAAATGCCCTCGCCTGCTACGATATAGCGGACTTCATCATCGGCGTGGATGTGGCACTTGTTGAATTTGGACAGCATGGTGTCGAGGTTGGGAATGTCTGGGTGCAGTACGATTAAGTCCCGATCCTGATAGCCTGCACTTTCCGACAACTGTTGAAAGTAGCCGTCGAGGGCTTGCAGCACTTGCTCTTTTTGATTGTCGTCAAGAGCATCTTTCGCTAACAAATTTTGAATTTCAGCGCTATCACCCACGGGCCAGCGGTTGAGTTGAATGTTTAAGGAAGCGAGTTCTCGGGTAATGTCGCTTTGTTGAGTGTAGGTTGTACCGTTTTCGAGTCGCAGGATAGCCATTTTTGCACGTTCCAATTTTTGGGTGAGGCGATACACAGGCACTGTGAAAGATGTTTGTCGATCGCGCCTGTACCAGATTCACAATTTTAACGCTAATTTGAACAGGCAAGGTGCCTGTTCCACAATAGTTTAATGATTTGAACAGGCAAGATGCCTGTTCTACAATAGTTCCAGATTTGTCGCGATAAGATTAATAAGTCAGCCACCAGCTAGCACCCGCAGCGATCGGCAATACTGATATCTTAACTGTAATTTTTGCAACAACCATGCCTACTTATACGGGAATTTCTAGCGAAGCATTTCAGCATCCGCTCGATCGCCAAGCTGAGGAAGCGCTGCGAAGCGTGCCTGGATTTGACTTAATTGCCAGCAAATTTGTAGAATTTGTCTACGAACGACCGCAATTCGTTTACCTCATGGGAAATAGCATTCAAGTCGGGCCCCGCCAATATGCAAGCATTTATCATATATTTCGGGAGTGCGTGCAGGCTTTAGATATTTTTCCAGAACCGGGTTTGTTTGTTTCTCAGAATCCCTCGGTTAACAGCGATGCCCTGGGAAAAAACCAGCCTTATGTAGTATTAAACACTGGCCTTTTAGACTTGTTGGACGAGGCGGAACTTCGGGTAGTCTTGGCTCACGAGTTGGGACACATTAAATGCGGCCATCCAACTTTAAATCAAATGGCGATGTGGGCGATGAGCGTCGCATCGACAATTGGCGAGATGACTTTTGGGCTGGGAAATATGGTCGGCAGCGGTTTAATTTACGCTTTTTACGAGTGGCGGCGCAAGGCTGAATTGTCGGCAGACCGGGCGGCTTTGTTGGTAACGGATGACTTGAACAGCGTGATGAAGACGATGATGCAACTGGCGGGGGTTAGCAGTAAATATGCCGATCAATGCAGTTTGCAAGAATTTATCCGCCAGTCTGACAACTATCAAGAGCTCGATCGAGACAATCTCAACCAAGTGTATAAGTTTTTACTCTACAACGGCGGCCAGGGCGTGATGCTGAGTCACCCTTTCCCGGTGGAACGCCTGCGGTATTTGCGAGACTGGGCCAGTTCCGAAGAATACCGCCAAATTAAGCTGGGGAACTACAAGCGGGCTGTAGCTGAGGGTGCGGTTGATGTGAAGTCTCAGGCATCTGCCAGCGAAGCAGAGGCGTTGCGGCGTCAGATTGAAGAGTTGCAGCGGGAAATCGACGCGAGACGTAAATCGCGGCACTAATCCTGGTCCCAGGCAACAGCGAGGCAGAGCCTCTGGATCTCGGTTCCCAGGCAGAGCCTAGGAACCAGTTAATCCTCGCAATCCTCGTCCCCAGGCAGAGCTTGGGGATGCAGATCTAGAGGCTCTGCCTCTGCCTCACCGAGAACAGCGAAATCCTCATAAAATTAAAACAAAAAATTACTGACACTATGCCTTATGAAGCTTACGATTATCGGTTGTGGCTATGTTGGGACTGCTCTGGCTAAATATTGGCATCCAAAACCAGATCATGTTGTTACAGTAACTACCACAAGCAAGGAACGTGTAGTAGAGCTTGAGGAAGTAGCGGCGCGGGTGGTAGTGATGAAAGGGAATGACGCTGCTGCTGTACAGTCCTTGGTGCAAAATCAGGACACTATTCTTGTCAGCGTTGCACCGATCAGTGACCGCCAAGTCAGTGGAGAAACTTACGCCGAAACCTATCTTCCCACGGCGAGAAATCTGATCGCATCCTTGGCAGGTGCTACTACGAGCAAGCAGGTTATTTACCTGAGTAGTTGCTCCGTCTACGGTAACCAAAATGGGGATTGGGTTGATGAAGAGTCCCTTGTAGCTCCCATCAGCTTACACGGGAATATTCTATCTGAGACAGAGCAGATTTTGTTACAGGCTAATCGTGAAAATGTCAGAGTTTGTATTCTGCGCTTGGGGGGAATTTACGGGCCAGGTCGTGACATGGAAAAGCGCTTTCGGTCTGTTGCTGGCACATCCCTTTCAGGAACGGGTAAAAACTTTACGAATTGGGTTCACCTCGACGACATTGTTTCAGCGGTGGAGTTTATGCGAGAAAAACGATGTCAAGGTATCTACAATTTGGTTGACGATCAGAAGATTACCATAGGAGAGCTGTCGAACCAAGTGTGCAATTTCTACAATCTCCCCCAGGTTTTGTGGAACCCTTCACAATCCAGCATTCGTGGCAATAATGTGCGTGTAAGAAATCAGAAAATCAAAGCAATTGGTTATCAATTGATTCATCCTAACATAGTGATTTGAGCAAAAAGCTGTGGTTACTTGCTTTTACTTTTCCGACTCATCTGCTAGGTATAACAGTTGCAACGTCAAGCTAGAAAAATCTCCCTCCTCGTCATATTTAACAATCAGTTGTTGCAGATGAGAAGTTGTCACCAGCCAATTGGCTACAAGGAAAAAGTCGGTACCAATACTGACTTTTTCAGGACAGCTCACAGAAATTCCATCTGGTAAAAAGAAAGTTTCGTTTCCTTCCCAAGGCCAATGCAACTGAGTTGGCACAGGAGACGAAACTTGTAAATCAGGGGTCATGGTAACAGAGGTTCCTTGCCAATTGCCGCTCAAATTTCTTTCAGGCAATACATCGAGTTCAGTTGACCAATATTTACTAGGAAATCCAGCAGCATCCTCACGAATACTCGCTGTTCGCATTAAGTTCCAGTTAGCGTCATAAACGATGCCTACACTATGTCGTAAGTTCTCGTATCTAAAAAATAACTCTAATCTCAAATACGAGTCCCTTTTTAATTGTTTTGTTACCCAGGTTGCCGCCCCCTGTTCAAAGTAAATTCCTCTTAACGACTCGCGTGCCGGGTGAAAGTGTCCATCAGCTAAGCTATTAGATTCCTGGTTATATTCCCAATTTTCTTCCTGAATTCTGCCGTCAGCATACATGTACCGATTTGTTTGAGCAATTTCAGTTTGCTCTGGATTGCTCTGAAAGCTTCTCAGGCTTTTAAACGACTCAATAACTTCTCCTTGGGGAGAATATCTTGTCCAAATTCCGTACCAATCATGCAAATGGTTGGTACATAAATTCTGCCAATTTTGTGCTTTTAGATCTATCATATCGGCTATTCCCTGATTGCAGCATTATCTCTAATGCAAAATCTACTATGAAAGATGTCTTGATTCACTCACGTCTACCCTCATTTAGGCAAATATTCACCAAATTTTCGAGGGTTAATTCTGGGAATTTATTCACTCGATTTTCGAGAAAAGTGCCACTACAATCAATTCCGTCATACCTGATGTTCCGCGCTCTTACTTCAGTACCCAGAAAATGGAAAAACTCCATATGAGTCCAACCATTTTTATATTTGGTAATCATCCGGCACATATCATTACCGATAGAGGTAATTGGACACTCAATACTCTCCTCCCCTAAGTAGCCTACTTCACGAACTATGTACTCTGGACAAGCATGGAGAACTGTAGCCATCTCATTCTCTAATTTCCTCTCAGTAACATTCCAGACTTTGAAGTTATGGTGGACTGAAATACCCTCCGGAAATAGGAATTTTTCTGAGGATATCATCTCATTACTAAACTGGGTGTATCGCACTACCTTGTCCCCATTGTCATAAACGTACCAACGGCGACCTTCCCATTTACCGAGTGACCTCTTAAAGAACTCTACTCCGTTCATTTTTTCCTCTCCATCGGCTGAACTTTATCAGTAATTTATGTTACTTCTTTTCCTCGTCCCCAGGCTCTGCCTGGGGATGCAGATCTAGAGGCTCTGCCTCTGCCTCACCGAGAACAGCGAGGCAGAGCCTCTGGATCTCGGTTCCCAGGCAGAGCCTAGGAACCAGTTAGTAGGGGCAATCCCCTGGTAGTTGCCCTCCGATCGAGATTATTTTCGAGATTTAGCGGATTTGGGGAAACTAGGAAGGTAAAAGGAAGGTGGGCAAGTGAGAGACTTACTCGCAACTCGCCTCCAATCTAAAAACTGTCCTCTCCTTTCTGAAATCTGTTTCTGAGGAAGTGTAGTTTAAATCAAGAGAAGATTATAACTCAACCGGGCTAGGTGAAAAATGATTATTGATAAAGCAATGAATACTAACAAGCCAACCTCTAATTTTTTCGGCAACGTGGGAAAAGTCGCGATCGCCCTGACTCTTCTAGCCGCCGGCATGGCATTTACAAATCCTGGGAGAGACAAATACCTAACTTATGCTTCCGGCGTACTCCAAACCGAGTTGGAAAGCACTGTGTGCAAAGATTCTCGCGTGCCTAAAGCTTTGAGCGGTGTTGCAGATACTTTGATCGGCAGTTGCAAGAATTTGCTGACTTCGCAGCGGGACACGATCGAAAGCTTGCTCGACAATACAACGCAGCGTCAAAATTTAGGTGTAGTCAGTATTTACACAACTGAATTAGGCAAAAAAAGCTATCAAACGGTTGGAGCTTTTGGTAATTTTGTGACGCTGCCACCTAGTTCTGAAAATGCTCAAAATTAGACTCAAATTAAGTTCAATTGTTGAAACCGGGTTTGGTAGAAAGCCCGGTTTTTGCTTGCGTAATTCTCTTTCAGTAAATCTCAATAACTTCGGAGAGCGGTAGCACATATTTTTAATGAGGTCGGCTATTAGAGACAAAATATTAAGTTTTCTTAAAGAATAAAAGTTATTGTCCCACTTAATACTAACATGAACGCTATAAAGTTTGATGTTTAACAAATAAGCAGATGGCAATGCAATTAAGTAAGGGTGAAAGATTTAATATCTCTCAAGAAGCGCCCGGTTTAAAGAAAATGGCGATCGCCCTGGGTTGGCAGGTGACAGAGGCAGGACAAAGCTACGAGATTGATGTCTCTGCCTTTATGCTAGGTGCTGACGGCAAAATACCTAACGATAAATATTTTATCTTTTACAATAATCTGCAATCCGGTGACAGTTCTGTACTGCAAGTAATTCGAGATAAAAACAACCGAAGTCAAGAGAATAAAACGATTTACGGCGTTATCTTAAAAAGAGTTAATCCTGAAATTGAGGAAATAACTTTTGTTGTGACTATTCACGAAGCAGAAAAAATTAATGCAAATTTTAGCAATATCAAAAATGCTTTTATCAAAATTTACAATTTGGATACCGAAAACGAACTTGTTCGTTATGAATTAAAAGAGAATTTTTCGCGAGAGACTGCTGTAGAATTTGGTCGCTTGTATAGAAAGAATGGAGAGTGGAGATTTCAGGCGGTAGGAGCAGGATATCAGGCAGGATTGCAGAGTTTTGTTGACAAGTATTGCAGCTAAAATAGTAGCGATCGGAAAATATCACCTGCAAATTCTGATAGCAGCGACACAAAAACTCGCAGCAGGCGAAGAAACAGGAGGTAAACCGCTGTGGCATTAGTTAGTAGACGACAAAATCTGCTGGTAAGCATCGATGGTTTGCTGGGCGATCGCCTCCCAGTTATAATACTTTTCGGCATACTTTTTGCCGTTCAATCCCCGCCGTTGGCGTTCTTCGGGATTCAGAAGTGCTGATTTGATTGAATGGGCGATCGCCCCTACTTCCAAAGGCCCCACCCAACCAGCCTCTGCTTGCTGTATGTCTTCCGCAATATGTATGCGATCGGAAATAGCGACAGGTACACCGGCGACCATCGCTTCCGCTACAGCAATGCCAAAGTTTTCGTAATAAGAAGGCAATACAAATAAGTCTGCCTTTGTCAAAATTTCAACTTTTAAATCACCGCTTACAAAGCCAGTTATTGTTGTGTACTTTGCTAAGCTTGAATTCTGAATTTGCACTTTAATTTTTGTTTCATAATCAGCATTTTGGGGACTAGAACCCGCTAAAATAAAGTGAAACTCTATGCCGGCTTCTAAAATACTTTCTAATGCTGGAATTAGCAAATCAAGCCCTTTTTTAGGTTCAATGCGCGACATAAATAAGATGATTGGCACTTGAGATTCGCGCAATCTCTTAGGAAACAAACCTGCTGTCACCCCCAATGGAATAACCAAATCTCGTGGCACAGGCATCTTGCCTGTGAAGTCCAAATCCCGTGGCACAGGCATCTTGCCTGTGAAGTCCAAATCCCGTGGCACAGGCATCTTGCCTGTGGAGTCCAAATCCCGTGGCACAGGCATCTTGCCTGTGCTACCCAAACCAAATCTTTCTGAGATTTTAGCCTCTTCTTTACTTGTGAAATGAATTGCGGCTGCCCCTGCTAAATTAGGGCGTTCTAAAAGCGTGGCATAAATCTGTTTCAAGCGCTTTTTTTTCTGCAAATCGGCAGGGTCAAGCATACCGCAAGGACGCATAATATATGGCAACTTGTGATATCTAGCAATTGTGGCGGCAAAAGTAGTTACTGGTGAGAAAAGAGCGTGAATGTGAGCCAGGTCAAATTGTCGCGCATTTTCATTTAACCACTGCAATAACGAGAATGAAAATTTATATCTGCGCCAGGGATAACAGCGGAAATAAATAATCTGATAGCCGTTTTGCTGTATTGGTTGATTTAGAGGAACATCTAAGGGAAGTTGACCGATATCTCCGTTAGAATCTGTGGTGATGATCGTCACATCAATGTTTTTTGCCGCGAGGGCCGCAGAAAGTCCGAGTACCATTTGACTCGGCCCGCCGTAGATGAGGGAAATGGAGGGGATAATTTGAAGAATTCGCATGGTTAGCACTTCCTGTTAGCTGAGGTAGCTGGTTGTGTTATCATAGAAAGAATTGCAAAATTTGCACGTTATACTAATTTAGGCGATCGGAGGCAAGTTATGCTGATTGGATTCAGCGTCGGCAACTACAAATCTTTTAAAGAAACTGTCACCCTCAGCATGGTAGCCTCGTCAATTACTGAGGAAGACAAAGAGCTGGACGAAAATAATCTATTCCCAATTAATGATAAGTTAAGCTTACTCAAAAGTGCTGCTATTTATGGAGCTAATGCAAGTGGCAAAAGCAATCTTATCGCTGCTCTTAACTTTATTAAATGGTTTGTCCTCAACTCATCCAAAGAAACGCAAATTTCAGACGCGATCGATATTGAAGCATTCAGGCTAAGTACGGAGACAGAAAAAGAGCCGTCTTTCTTTGAAATCGTTTTTCTACTAGAAGACAAAAGTTTTAGGTACGGTTTTGAGGTGAATGCGCGGAAAGTTGTTTCTGAGTGGCTATTTCAAGCTGATGACAGTGAAGAAAAAATGCTTTTTGAACGGGATTTTGATAATTATATATTAGATGATTTCCCCGAGGGACACGGCATTAGCGATAAAACCCGAAGTAATGCTTTATTTCTTTCTGTAGTCGCACAATTTAATGGTAAAATTTCTGGCAAAATATTGCTGTGGTTTAGTAAAAATTTGCAATTGATATCAGGCTTGCAAGATACACAATACCGCAAAGAAACCTTGGAGTCTTTTGAGAACGATCGCCACAGGCATGATATTATTGAATTCATCAAAAAATTAGACTTGGGTATTGCTGATATCCAAATCACAAATCAACCTGTATTTATTATTTCCAATAATAAGGCATTATATGCTACATCCTACGGCGGTAGTTTATATCTTAATTCTGAAAGCAAACCAACCGTGAAAACAGTTCACCGGAAATATGATGCTGATGGGAAACAGACTGCTATAGAATTATTTGATATCGAAACGCACGAATCCGAGGGAACAAACAAACTGTTTGCATTAGCAGGCCTTCTTCTGGATACTTTAAGGACAGGAAAGATTTTATTAATTGATGAACTTGATGCCAGACTGCATCCGCTGATTACTCGCGAATTAATCTGCTTATTCAATTCTACCGAGACTAATCCGCACAACGCACAGCTTATATTCACGACACACGACACAAACTTGCTCAGCAGCAAAACTTTTCGTAAGGATCAAATATGGTTTACTGAAAAGGATAACAAGGGTGCTACTGATTTGTACTCTTTGGTAGAGTATAAAGTCGGGAAAGATGCCTCATTCGAGCGCGATTACATTATCGGCAAGTATGGCGCTATCCCTTTTATTGGTAATTTTAAAGAACTAATAGGTGAACTTCATGAGTAAAAAAAGTTCGTCTAGAAGAAATATTGATTACTCCAATCGAAAAGATAAAAGTAGAAGATGGTTTTTTATCGTGTGCGAAGGTGAGAAAACAGAACCCAACTATTTTAGAAGTTTTCCAGTAGACACAAAGGTAATTAACCTGGAGATCAGAGGAGAAGGAAGAAATACGAATAGTTTAGTAACAAAAGCTATTGAGTTAAAAAACGGCTTAGAATACGACGAAACAGACCGATTTTGGTGCGTGTTCGATCGCGATAAAAACCCTAAAAATCCTAACGACTCGCAAAATTTTAATTCAGCCATAACTCTTGCAAGAAATAACGGCATTGACGTAGCTTATTCAAATGATGCTTTTGAATTGTGGTATTTGCTGCACTTCCATTTTTATAATACGGGAATTTCTCGCCAGGATTATCAAAATATGCTAACCAAGTTATTGGGACACGAGTATAAGAAAAACAGCGAGACGATTTATGAGGAACTAAAAGACAAACAGCAGGATGCAATTAAACACGCAAAACGACTTTTACAGGAATACGATCGCCCCAATCCTGAAACAGACAATCCTTCAACAACAGTACATTTGCTAGTCGAAGAACTTAACAGTTTTATTCCTGATTGATGAGGAATTTTGGCAGTAGATACATCTGATTATCAAAAGACCTCAAACACCCGGTTTCTTCGTATATTTCTCGTGACCGAAAGCATCCAGGATACAAGCCCGCGGATTCATCCGTCCAGAAATAAAAAACGTATATCCGATGAAACTTGCCGAACGTATTTATCCGTGGGGTCAAGGCTTCAATTCTTTAATCTAAAATCTAAAATTTAAAATCGATTGACTCGTCGCCAAACTTGTAGAAAGCGGGTTTCTAGCCGCCCCATGCGTAAGCCCTGCAACTTTCACTGCAATAACGAGAGAGAAAACTTATATCTACGCTGGGGGGGTGACAACCCGCCCCAAACCCATAGTTAGTAAGGATTGAGCCAACTTGTGGTAAAAAAAGATAGGCAGC
>NZ_JAUBQM010000095.1:0-22050 GCF_036701245.1 Microcoleus sp. Pol14D4 | reverse complement strand
ATACCACCTATCTGGAGTGCATACCTATCGCTGACATCATTGGCGATACCGCAATGCAGTTGCGGTGAGCAGTTACATAGTTTTAAGCAGCATTTTGTCGTTGATGCTCGTAACATCTCGTAACATTAGGATAACACATTATGCTACTGGTTAAGACAAAACTTGGCATCAGTTTTATTCATGGTATTGGTCTTTTCGCAGCGCAGTTTATTCCCAAAGGTACTGTTACCTGGGAATACTCTCCATACTTCGATACGTCTTATGAAGAGGCTGATGTTCAACGTATGTCTCCTTCAGCAAAAGAACAGTTCCTAAAATATGCCTATTTTGACAATATCCTCTGTAGACATGTTCTTTGTTTTGACGATCAACGTTTCATCAATCATTGTTCGGAGTCTCCTAATATTCTTTCGACAGTGCGACGAGACGTTGCAGCATTTGACATCTACGAGGGAGAAGAACTTGTTTGCAACTATAACTGTTATGATGATACTCACTTTATACGTCTTGGTATTCAGGAAATCACTGTGACACGAACCATACAATCTAGTTAAAATGTTACAGTTGCGTACTGGATTTATTGAATTAGTTAATAGTAGCATAAAGTTTTATAGGAGGAAGTATTTACGCCGCAAATCTACAGATAAACCTAGAGATTTGTGGCGCAAATACTTCGTCAAACTGATACTTTGACCAGAGATTAAATCCTCTGGTTGAGACATCTAAATTAGCAAATTAGATGAGTTTGACAGCCCGCAGACCAAACATCAGCACTGTGGCCAAGCCGATCGCGCCGCCAAAAATCCCAAAATAAGTTATTGCTCCGCTAAGAGTCATTGCAATTTCTCCAAAACAATCAATAAAAAGACCTATAAGAACTATAATCTAAAATCTAATATCTAAATTAGATAAATATGCAATCCATAATTAAAGTTGACTTGGGGCCACAATCTTACAATGTTTGCGTGCGATCGGGCGGTTTAGACGAACTCGGCAGTCTGATGGGCGATCTAAGTTTGGGCAAAAAAGTGCTGCTGGTGTCGAATCAGTCGATTTTTCGGCAGTACGGCGAAAGAGCAACCGCAGCCCTCGAATCGGCCGGTCTGGAAGTCGGTACCTGCATTTTACCACCGGGAGAACAGTACAAAACTTTAAATTCGGTACAGAAAATTTACGGTGCGGCTTTGGAAAACCGCTTAGAACGTTCCTCGACAATGGTGGCTTTGGGCGGCGGGGTGGTGGGCGATATGACGGGTTTTGCTGCGGCGACTTGGCTGCGGGGAATTAATGTCGTGCAAGTTCCGACTTCGCTGCTGGCGATGGTTGATGCTTCTATTGGTGGCAAAACGGGGGTAAATCATCCTTTAGGGAAGAATTTAATCGGGGCTTTTCATCAGCCGCGTTTGGTGTTAATTGACCCAGATGTACTCAAAACTCTGCCGGCGAGGGAGTTTCGTTCGGCGATGGCGGAAGTCATCAAGTACGGGGTGATTTGGGATGCTGAACTTTTCGGGAAGTTGGAGAATTGCAAGCGCTTGGATCAAATGCGCTATGTGAAGGCGGATTTGTTGGCAGAAATTTTGAGCAGGTCTTGCCAAGCTAAGGCTGAGGTGGTTAGCAAAGACGAGAAGGAATCGGGTTTGCGGGCGATTTTGAATTACGGGCACACCATCGGTCATGCTGTAGAAAGTTTGACCAATTACAAGGTGATCAATCACGGGGAAGGAGTGGCCATCGGCATGGCTGCGTCAAGCCGATTGGCTGTAGAGTTGGGAATGTGGGATGCTGAGTGCGATCGCCGCCAGTCTGCTTTGCTGGAAAAAGCGGGTTTACCTGCCAAATTGCCTGCGGGTGTGGATGTTGAGGAAATTTTGCATACTTTGCAACTGGATAAGAAGGTGCAGGATGGCAAGGTGCGGTTTGTACTGCCGGTGCGCTTGGGTGAGGCTGCTGTGAGCGATCGGGTGGATGGGGATTTGATTTTACAAGTTTTGAAGGAAATGCTTTAGATTCTCGTTTTGGGGGGTGTTTAACCGCCGCTGAACGCCCATTAACGCCGATCGCCAAAGATGTTTTTTCTTTTAATGTGCGATCGGCGATTGAGTTTAGGAACCGCTCGACCGCGAATTAATTTCCTCCAAAATTTTATCTACTCTGTTAGCGGCTTGAGTTCTGCCTTGCTTGATAAATAACTCTTTAGCTTTTGTGAGGCTGGCTACGGCTTCTGCTTGGTTTTCCTTGGCTCCTTGCTGGTACAAACCGACTCCTAAATTGTTTAAAGCATCGGGATATTGAGCGTTAATTTTAACGGCTTGTCTCCACTGAACAATTGCCTCCGGCAACTGCCCCTGACTTGCCATCGCGACGCCTAAATCGTTGTGAGCTTTGGCGTGCTGCGGGTTAACTTCAATTGCTTTTTGAAATAGAACGATCGCATCGCTCATTTTACCTTGCCCCGACAACATAGTTCCTAGCTTGTAATAAGCATCCGCTTGTTTGGGATAGCGAGCGATTAGTTGCCGGTACAAGGTTTCGGCATTGACAGCATTTCCTTGACCGTAAAGGTCGTTGGCAGTTCTCAAACCCACCGTGTAGCCTTTACCTACAACTTGGCACTTTTTCTCGGAGTTGCCTTCCTGCTTGCAAATCCTGAGTTCGTCTCCCTTCATCTCATAAGACATAACTTCCCGAACAGCAGGGCCTCGGCGTGGGGGCTGCAAGTTTTGCGAGAGTTGCAGGGCGATTGTCTCAGCTTGTGCCGGTTGGGTCACTGCGGCATTCCACATTCCTGCACCCACCAAAATGCTTGGCGCGATCCACCTCAAAGGTTTGAACAAGCGAAACTCTCGATCGTTTTTCATGTCTTTTGTGGAAACGTGTTGTTGATATCCTGGGTTTCACTAGCGCCGTAAGAGTCGGAGCCGATGGGGCCCACCCGATCAAATAGTTAGTTATTAACAGTCGAGATATTTTAGCACTGTGTGGTCGAGTTTGAGTTAAATTAGAGTAGAATTCCGATCGATTCTCAGTCAACCTTAGCAGGAAAATAGAAATGGGGCAGTCTATTCTTACCATGCTCTTTGCGCTCATCCTCGGCTACGCTGTTAACTCAAGCGTCAAAATAGTCAGCGGTGGCGACGAAGCTTTAGTGGAACGTTTGGGTCAATACAAGCGCACCCTCAAGCCAGGATTCCATTTTATCAGTCCCCTGGTCGAAAAAGTCGTCTGCGTGGACACAAGCCGTGAAAGAGTTTTAGACATTAAACCTCAGTCAGCAATCACGGGAGATAATGTGGCTCTCGAAGTCGATGCCGTTGTGTATTGGCGGGTTGTAAATTTACAGAAAGCTTATTATGGAATAGATCAAATTGAAAATGCGATCGCCAACTTAGTGTTAACGACGTTTCGCGCTGAAATTGGTCGATTGCCCATGCAAGACATCTTGGGTTCCCGAGATGACATGAATAAAAAGTTACTCAAAAAGTTGGACGAAGCTACGGAAACTTGGGGTGTCAAAGTAATTCGCGTAGAAATTCAAAGCATTACACCTCCGAAAAGGGTGCAAGAAGCTATGGAATTGGAGCGCGCTACCAAGAGCGAGTGGCAAGCAATGGTCAATAAAGCGATCGGCACTAAGGAGTACATGAGGCTCTTAGTTGAAGCTTTAGACTCCCATCCGAATAGCAAGCAAGTTTTGAATTACTTAGTAACCGAAAAATACTTAGAAGCTCAACAAAAATTGGGCGAAAGCGACAATGCCAAAATTCTGTTTATGGATCCGAGAAGCATGACGGAAGCTCTGGGCGAGCTGATGGGTTCTATGCCCGATGTGATTCATTCTGAGGGCGGAGAAATGAAAGTTATCGATACTAACACTTCTCAAGACTGATTCCTGAAGATAGCGTCGGCAACCAGACAAACATCGTACATTTCTCTGACATCGTGAACTCGCAAGATATCTGCCAAATTTGCGATCGCACCTGTACAAGCCGCCGCTGTCCCCCAAACTCTTTGTTTCGCTTCTGGCTCATTCAAAATGTGACCGATGAAGCTTTTTCGCGATACTCCGACTAAAATCGGACAGTTTAAAACACGGAATTTTCGCAACTGTCGCAGAATTTCTAAGTTTTGACTGTACGTTTTGGCAAAGCCAATACCAGGGTCGATAATTATTTGAGACTTGTCAATCCCCGCAGCAACTGCTGCCGCAATTCGACTCTCGAAAAATTTCCCAATTTCCCCCATTAAATCCCGATAATCTGTCAGTTGTTGCATCGTCTGGGGAGTTCCCCGAATGTGCATCAAAATTATTGGCACTTTTAACTGAGCAACCGTTGACAGCATTTCCGAGTCAAAAGTGGCTCCTGAAATATCATTAATTATATCAGCTCCCGCCTCAACCGCAGCTTTCGCAACCTGCGCTCTGGTAGTATCTACCGAAATAGGAACTGAGCCAAAAATATCGGCTTTTTGTCGCAGTATTTGTATTACAGGTATAACGCGATCGATCTCCTCTTCTAAAGATATTTCCGCTGCACCGGGCCGAGTAGATTGACCGCCAATATCAATAATATCTACACCGGATTTTACCATATTTTCAGCTTGCACTAAAGCAGATTCTATGCTATAAAAATCTCCGCCGTCGCTAAAACTGTCAGGGGTAACATTTAAAACGCCCATTAAATAAGTGCGTTTTCCCCACTCAAAAACTTTACTTCTAATTGTAATTTTTTTGTTATTTATCATATCACCTCATCACTCGGCGATTGAAATCGCTTCTTGTCAAACGAAATCCCTCTCTAAGAGACTCAAGAATAAAGCAGAAGCGCCATTGTTAATTTAACCAAAACTTAACCAGCTAAAAACAGTTTCAACTGTCAATTCTAATTCAATTTTATCAATAATTGGCAACAGAGCTGCACCTTTATACAATTCTACTTTTTGTCCTGGAAATATTGCCAAAATACTCTCTTCTTCTGGGTCTAATAACGACCCCAACTCAGTTCCGTGTCGCGAACAGTGAAGTAATTTACTCAGCACTTTTGTTTGACTTTGACTTGAGGAGAGAATTTCAATCGACCAGTCTGGATTAATTTCAAAGCGGTTAGCAATTCTACCAGAGGGTAAAAAAGGAATTCTTTCCCATCGGAATACTGCTACATCTGGCACGATTGATGCGCCACCAAATGTGCAGTATAACTCTGGAAAAGCACGGGCAATTTTCTTAGTTTTTGTTACTTGATCGATCGTCTTGCAGAGTTCACCTTGAAGGACGCTGTGTTCACCTTGTGGCATGGGCTTCTGAATGATTTCTCCGTCAAGAAACTCTGAGGCAGGTTCAGTTTCAGGAAGTTTTAGGAACTCCTCTAAGGTGGGTTTTGGTTTAACGCTCCCAATCATAGGTCAATTCTCCCGATCGGAGAAACACTCAACGGCACATCACAATTGTAGGCGATCGCTGTTTAATTCCCGCTGCCCTTGTTCACTTACCAATTAGCAATTAGCAATGAGCAATTACCTATTACTGATAATTGACAATTCGAGCAAAACTCGCAGCTTCCAAACTAGCACCACCAACCAAAACTCCGTCAATCTCCGGCTGACCCATGACTTCATCAATATTCTCCGGTTTAACAGAGCCGCCGTACTGAATTGGCACGGCCGGATTAGTCAATTTACTGCGAATCAAACCAATAACTCGGTTAGCTTCCTTCGTTTCGCAAGTATCGCCAGTGCCGATCGCCCAAATCGGTTCGTAAGCAATGACTAACTTTTCTTGGTCAACACCAACCAAATCTTTTTCCAATTGAGAAAAAATGTGAGATTCAGTTTCCCCTGCATCTCGCTGCTGCTTGGTTTCCCCAACGCACAGAATCGGAATTAAATCGTATTTCTGAGCAGCTTTCAGCCGCAAATTCACCGTTTCGTCAGTTTCCCCAAAATATTGGCGCCGCTCGCTGTGGCCGATGATGACATAACGGACACCAAGTTCACTCAGCATTGGCCCGGAAATTTCCCCAGTAAAAGCTCCAGACTCTTGCCAGTGGACGTTCTGAGCACCGAGTCTGATCCGGCTGCCGTGCAAATTTTTCGACAGGACAGCCAAGGAAGTGAAGGGAACGCAAAGCACGACTTCCCGTTCCTCTGGGGTTTCCGTCAGGCAGGACATGAATCCTTGAAGAAACTCTAGGGATTCTGCCCTAGTTTTGTACATTTTCCAGTTGCCAGCAATAACTATTTTCCGCACGGGTGACTCAGTAGCTCTGTGAACATCAAAATCAGGCAAATTATAGTGTAAAGCTTTAGGGTACCTTTCGAGCCCTTATTGCCCAAACTCGATGCGAGCTTGCTCAACTAAGTCAACGGTGACGACTTCGGTTTCGGCTTCGCGGGCCAACTGCTCGATGCGGACGCGAGCTTGTCCCCGGACAAAATAGGGAATATTTTTCAGCTTCGCCTTGGCTTCTGGCGTCCATTTTAGATCATCGGAAAATTCGGAATCGGGCATGGCGTATTGAGCGATCGACTACAAGCCTTCATAGATCTGGCTTTGATGGAAAGCCTAGATGTATTAAATTTACCACGAGTTGCGATCGGGCCACACCCTCTCACTCTGCCTTAAATTTGTTGCCTAAAATAGCAGACGCTTCTTGTAAAAGCTGATTCTGCTCTTGTCGAATTGCCTCCAACCTTGTCAAAATATTAGCAAGCCGTTCTTGAGACTCCAAAGTGTTTGATTCAACTCCCCTCAATTGTAAACCTGAATTATTTTTGTATTCGGGATTCTTTGAAACCAATGAGTTTACACCCACTCCACCGAAATTACTTACAGATTTAGAGCCGACACTCAAAACCCCTTGCATAAATTTTCCAGGGCTTTGCAGAATAAATAACCATCCTTCTGCAAAAAAGCTACCTAAAGCCTGTAATAAACCCAAAATCGTGAATATAAATAGTAGCAACATTGCTAAAGATATCAGCGGATGACTCACCAACCAGAAGACTACAGGGTGAGAATCAATCCAATTTTTAACAGTACCATTGATAGCGCTTTGAAGGGCATTGGAAGCGGCATCGCTCATATTAGTCGCCTTGTTAATGCTATCTTCTAATGAAGCCTTAGCCTTTTCTGTAACTTGATTTACAGTCTCTACAGCTTGGCTAGTGCTTTGATTCAGAATATTGACAGCCGAGTTAGTAGTTTGATTAATAGTTTCTTTAGCAGTTGCCGCAGAGTGAGAAACAGCATCAACAGCTTTGTTGGTACTTTCACTGACGCGACTAACTGCTTGATTGGCGACTTCCGATATAGAAATCCTCGCTTTTTCTGTTTTATATGCTACAGTACCTAAAGCATTATTCGTAGCTTCATTAACAGCAGTCACGGCAGAATTCGTAGTTTGAGTGAGAGCTTCTTTTGCCTTTTCCGCAGATTGGGAGAGAGAAGATTTAGCTTGTGCTGTTGTTTCTGAAACAGAATTAACTGCTTTTCCAACTTGTTCAGTCCAAAATCCTTTCGTTTTTTGAACACTTTGAGAAAAATCAGGCAGTGCTACTTCCATAGTAAGTGAGCTCCATCAAGTTAATTTACTCTTTCCAAGTGATCGTAGTATAGCTTCTATTTTCAATAGTGGGACTTTAGCTAAAAATTGAGCGAGAAATAGAGCTAAGATATATAGAGTAACCTTTTTAGGTTAGTCTGTTTCCTAATAAAATCTGATGAAAGCAACAGTTTCCATAGCCATGCCCCATGCTGTGAAAGATGGTGCTAATGCTGTGACGATGTGTTCCCCACTCAATCATAAAGACATGAGTTTAGATACTATCTGGGGGGATTGTTGGTGGGAGAAAAAAGAGCAAAAACTTATCCCAGCTCGCGCAGAAAGCTGTTGATGTTTCTTAACAAAGCTTACGCCTTTTTGCAGTCATAGCTTGCTGGTGCGGACAAAGGCTCAACCAAGGGCGAAGCTATACGCGATCGTGTGACCATCAGATGTATTCCCCAAAAATAGATCGGGCGATCGCTCAAAGATGAGGGAGAAATCTGATGCACCTGCAAAAGCCTGAATGAGCTTGAGAAATATAGCCTATTATCCCACGGGCGATCGCGGTATAACAAGCGATCGTTCGTCAAAGCTCGCTCGACGTTGTAAAAACTGTTTAATGCCCCAAAAATAATTACATATTTACAAAAATTAGCGCAAGTGACCAGACTTTATATCTCCGAAAAAAAGCGAAAAATTTTAAGTAGACCGTGGCTGTTGGTTTAACAAACCGGACGCTGCCTAGGATGTTGTTGCTGCAGCTTAGCTGATGTATAATTTATGACATATTTGCCAGTTTTTCACTTTCCCTCCCAAGCTCAAAATATGCTAGGCTAGAATGTTTCCAAAGTTTAAGATACACCATGACGTATGTATCAATCATTAGAAGAGTCAGCCATTTCGACTAACCCATCTACGGAATCGTCCTCTCTAATTCTGATTGTGGATGACGATGCCTTGATTCGTTTGCAACTTCGACTGTATTTACAGAAGGAAAAATACCGAGTGGCCGAAGCTAGTGATGGGTTGACAGGGCTAGCAGCTTATGAGGAAGTACATCCAGACCTGATCCTACTCGATGCAGTGATGCCTACTATGGATGGTTTTGCTTATTGTCAAAAATTATCTGAAGTGCCTGAGGGCGATCGCCCGCCTATTTTGATGATTACTAGCTTAGAAGACAAAGAATCTGTAGATCGAGCGTTTGCAGCGGGAGCTGCTGACTATATCACTAAGCCGATTCACTGGGCTGTTCTGGGACAGAGAGTGCGACGCTTGATTCAGCAATTCCATTTGCAACAGCAACAAACCCTACTTTACAAGCAGCTAGAGGCCGCCAATCGACAATTAAAATACTTAGCGTCAATTGACGGTTTGACTCAGATTGCCAATCGCCGTCAGTTTGACCAACAGCTAGACGAGGAGTGGCGACGCATGACGAGGCAGCAAACTCCTTTGTCACTGATTTTGTGTGATATCGATTTGTTCAAGCCTTATAACGATACTTATGGACACCAAGCTGGGGATCTATGTTTACAGCAAGTTGCGGCAGCTCTTAATCGCAGTATTAATCGAGCTGGAGATTTAGTAGCACGTTATGGAGGTGAAGAATTTGTAGTGATTTTATCCGATACCGAGCTTGAGGGAGCAGTCCAAATCGTTAAGCAAATGCAGGCTCGTATTCAAGCTTTAGCAATAGTACATAAGAGTTCTCCCAGTCATTACATTACGCTCAGCTTCGGTATTACCAGTGTGATTCCTACCCAAGAGCTCCGACCAGAAAATTTAATTACTGCTGCTGATGCAGCACTTTATGAAGCTAAAGATCAAGGTCGCAATACTTTTTGTACCAAGGTTCATACAGTTAATAAATTCACCCGTTAAATCATAATGATAAAAACTATGCCTCTCTTAATAGGGAATAATTATTTATTAAAATTTTAGCTCCATATCAAGCCCTGCATGAGTAAGCCTTGATTTTATTATTCAATATTAAAGCCTAAATAATCGGTTGTGCGACATTCATGGAAACTGTGAGGGATAGAACGAGAGTGTCTCTACGACGATTGTTTATCAAAATTAATTTATATTCAGCAAGTACAGATTCTAGAAGTTTATGGGAGGGGCTAGCTCAGTGCGTGATCAAAGATGGTTTGGTGCGATCGCCCTTCTCACGGGTGCGGGTTTTCTGGGCAACTATTTCAATTTGTCTCTCTTTTTTGGGGTTGATTTTCTCTTTGGCAGTATTGCAATACTGATTATTACTTACTACTTCGGCTGCGGCTGGGGAGGCTTGGCTAGTCTCATAGCAAGCAGCTATACTTATGTCCTTTGGAATCATCCATACGCCACAATTATTTTTGTAATTGAGGCTCTATTTGTAGGGTTTCTTTGCAAGCGCCGACATCCGAACCTCCTTTTATTTGATGGGATTTACTGGTTTTTAATTGGAATGCCTCTCGTTTGGCTTTTCTACCGTCAAATGCTGCACATGGAGGCCGCTCAAGTCGTGCTAGTTATGTGCAAACAAGCAGTTAACGGCATTTTTAATGCCTTAGTTGCCAGCTTAATAATTTCTTATGCGCCGATTCATCGGTGGGTTAGGCATTCAAAGCATCTCCATGCCCTCTCTTTACAACAAACTATTTTTCATCTGTTGGTTGCTTTTGTTTTTCTTCCAGCACTGCTGCTATTAGTTCTTGATGGTAGATACTGGGTCGATCAAATTCAGACGACTGTGCGAACTGAGTTAAAAATAAACGGGACTAATCTCAGTAGTGCTGTATCTAGATGGCAGGAGCAACATCTATTAGCTTTGAATACATTAGCTAAAAAATCGCTCGTTCCAGAAGGCGCAAGTGCTGTAAATCAAGCGATTCAATCATCAGAACAACTACAAAAAAATATTAGCATGATCGAGGAGTTGTTTCCAGATTTTGACAAAATTTATGTTGCCGATGCATCGGGAAAAGTTTTAGCTGCATCTTCTCCTTTAAATCAAACACCTCGGCGGTTGATAGAACAAATTACTGAACATAAATCTTTAATTACCTTGGCTCAAGAGCCGTTGAAACCTTGGATTACTCCTATCCACAAAGATATATTAATCGACGAACCTCATGTCGGATTGAATGTGCCACTGCAAGTAGAAGGTGATTTTACTGGGCTGATCCATGGTTCATTAGCAGTGAGCCAGATCAAATATCTATACTTTTTTCCGAAAAACAATCAGGAACTACGCATTACATTGCTCGATCAAAACAACCAAGTTATTGCTAGTAATCAATCCGACGAAAAGCTGTTGACCAGTGTTCAAGAGTCAAAGCACGGCAGCACTCGCACCTTAGAGGGAACCTTGCAGCAGTGGGTTCCTAGCAAGGGCAACTATCCGATGATCCGTTGGAAAAACTCTCTATATATACAGGAATTTATGATTTCCCCTGAGCTGAACTGGAGATTACGCTTAGAAATTCCAGCAGCTCCCTATGTAGAAAATTTACAAAATCGCTACAGGATAGATCTGATTATTCTTCTCGTCATCACAATGTTGGCATTTTTGTTTGCAACGGTGGTTAGCGAACGACTGGTAAAGCCGTTATCCTTTTTAGCTATTGCGACTACTGACTTACCGAACAAGCTTTCAGAAAAAACATTTGAATGGAAACATAGTTCGGTGACTGAAATCAATGAGCTTGCTAGCAATTTTCAATTGATGGCGATCGCGCTAAATCAAAAATTTAGGGAGATTAAACACGTCAACGCTACATTAGAACAGCGGGTTCAAGAACGAACGCAAAGATTATCCAAAATCAATCGCTCTCTGAAAGCTGAAATTAAGAGACGTAAACAAGCCGAAGCTGAACTAAGAACAAGAGAGGCGGCAATACGAGCTTTATATGAAGTCACTGCTAGCCAAAATCTCAATTTTGAGCAGCGCATCCAAGCGCTAATTGACATGGGATGTCAGACCTTTCGGCTTGAATGTGGCATATTGGCGATCGTGCAAGATAATCTTTATGAGGTGATGGTTGCACGATCGCCCGATCGAGTCCTGAAACCAGGTGATGTCTTTGATATTAAGCAAACTTTGTGCTGTGAAGCTTTAGACACAAATGAACCCCTAACCATCGAACATATAGGCACCTCAAAATGGCGTTACCATCCTGCCTATATTGCCCTTGACATGGAAGCCTATATTGGAACACGAGTTTTAGTGGCAGGCAAAGTCTACAGTACCCTCAGCTTTTCTAGTAAATCTCCCCGTGTAGACAGCTTTAAATCGGCCCATGTGGAATTGCTGAAGCTGATGGCTCAGTGGATTGGTAGTGAAATCGAACGGCATCAAGCAGAAGTCGCTCTGCAAGCCAGTGAAGAGCGATGGCAACTCGCCCTACATGGTAGTAATGATGGGGTATGGGATTGGAACGTCCACACCAATGAAGTATTTTTCTCGGCTCGCTGGAAAGAGATGTTGGGCTACCAGGATCATGAAATCCCCAATCAGTTAGAGGAATGGAGTAAACGAGTTCATCCCGACGATATCGGATGGGTGATGCAAGCCATTCAAGATCACTTTCAGCGCACAACCCCGTTTTATATTACAGAACATCGAGTGCTTTGCAAGGATGGGAGCTACAAATGGATTTTGGCTCGAGGGCAAGCGCTTTCGGATGAAGCGGGCAGAGTTGTCCGTATGACTGGTTCTCACAGCGATATTACCAACCGCAAACAGTTAGAGCAGGAAATTCAAGCCAGAGAGCAATTATTGAATGCTTTCTTTAAAGGATCTTCCCTAGCAGGGGTGGGGCTGTGTATATACGATCGGCAGTTTCGATTTTTACAAATCAATGAGGCACTAGCTGAAATTAATGACCACTCTGTGGAGGCTCATTTAGGTAAGACAACCGATGAAATTTTGGGAGAATTTGCTCCTAGTGTAAATGCACTGTTACAACAGGTTTTAACGACAGGAAAACCTTCCATCAGCTTGGAAATGAGTTCAGAAGTAACCAGTCAAACTGGTGCCAAACGCTACTGGCTAACTTCTCATTTCCCCATTTTCAAGGATGCAGAGCAGCCTGTAGGAGTGGGTTGCATTCTGATTGAAATTAGCGATCGCAAACGCGCCGAAGCGGAACTGCAACAAATGAGTGCAGCGCTACAAAATGCCGTGGCAGGCATTTCTAGGCTAGACCCTCAAGGAGCCTATATCTTCGTTAACGAAACTTATGCAGCCATCTGCGGATATCGGCCAGAGGAAATGCTAGGGATGGAATGGCCGAGAACCGTTCATCCTGAAGATCTTGAGAAGATGGCGGCTGTTTATCAGCAGATGTTGAGAGAAGGCAGAGTCGAAGTCGAAGCCAAGGGGATGCGAAAAAATGGCACGATGTTCTATAAACAACTGGTGATGGTCTCTGCTTATGACGAGCAAAATGTGTTTGTGGGGCACCACTGCTTCATGAAGGATATTAGCGATCGCAAGCAAGCAGAAGAAGCACTACAGCGACAATTGGAAAAAGCCTTACTGCTGAAGCAAATTACCCAAGAAATTCGTCAAAGCCTCAATGCTCAGCAGATATTTGAAACGGCTGCTGTTCAGATTGGGCAAGCTTTTGGGGTCAGTCGCTGCTTAATTCGCACATACCAGGACAATCCACAGCCTCAGTTTCCTGTCGTTGCAGAGTATCTAGCACCCGGCTCAGACTCCAGCGAGGATCGGGACATTCTGGCTGTGAGTCCTGCTTATACAAAACAGTTGATGGCTCAAGATGAAGCCATCGCCTCTCCGGATGTCTACTGCGATTTATTGCTCGCCTGTACTCATTCAATTTGTACCAGTCTCAAATTAAGATCGATGTTAGCAGTGCGAACTTCTTACCAAGGAGAAGCGAATGGTGCCATTTGTTTGCACCAGTGCGATCGCTACTGTCGTTGGACTCCCGATCAAGTGGAGTTGCTAGAATCCGTCGCGACTCAAGTAGGAATTGCTCTCGCTCAAGCCAAATTACTAGAGCAAGAAACTCGACAACGAGAAGAATTAACTCTGAAAAACTTTGCCCTGGAGCAAACTAGACGGGAAGCAGAAGCTGCGAACCGAGCCAAAAGTGAGTTTCTGGCGATGATGAGCCATGAAATTCGCACTCCCATGAATGCGGTTATTGGGATGACGGGACTGCTGCTAGATACAGAACTCAAAGCTCAACAGCGAGATTTTATCGAGACGATTCGCAATAGTGGGGATACCCTCCTGAGCATCATCAACGACATCCTTGACTTCTCCAAAATTGAGTCGGGCAAGCTGGAACTAGAAAAGCATCCCTTGAGCTTGAGAGATTGCATAGAAGGTGCGATCGACCAACTTGCAGTTAAAGCAGATGAGAAGGGGATTGAGTTAGGCTACCTGATCCAGCCTCAGACTCCTAAGTTGATTTTGGGTGATGTCACCCGTCTGCGTCAGATTCTAGTTAACTTGCTCAATAATGCGATTAAGTTTACTGAAACAGGGGAAGTTACCATTTCCGTGGAAGCCTCTATAGTTGATTCTGACAAAACGATTTCTGAGCCAGGGAACTTGCCCGAAAGCTTGTATGAAATTCAGTTTGCCATTCAAGACACAGGCATTGGCATTCCAGCAGGACGGCTCGATCGACTATTCAAATCTTTTAGTCAAGTAGATGCTTCGACGACTCGGCAGTATGGAGGGACAGGTTTAGGTCTGGCGATTAGTAAGCGACTTAGTGAAATGATGAACGGCATGATGTGGGTTCAGACCCGAGGTCACGTCGGAGGAACCCCTTCCCCAAAATGGCAAGTCGCTGAGCCTCATCGAATCACAATGGGTTCTACCTTCTACTTCACGATTGTCGCACCCGCTGTTGCTAGTGAGTTAGCGGAACCGATTGAAATGCTACCAGAACTATCTAGCAAGCGTTTATTAATCGTAGATGACCAGCCCACTAACCGACAAATTCTGACGCTGCAAGCCCAGACTTGGGGGATGGAGATTCGCGCTGCCCAATCGGCTGTGGAAGCGCTCAACTGGCTTCAGAGTGGAGAAACATTTGATGTCGCTATTTTAGATATGCAAATGCCAAAGATGGACGGCTTGACACTCGCCTCAGAAATCCATCAGCTTCCTAAGTGCCACCGTTTACCACTGGTGATGCTCACTTCAATGGGCAAACCAGAAGGGAGTTCTTCAGCACTCTCGACCCACTTTGCGGCTTGTTTAAGCAAACCCATCAAACAATCCCAGCTTTATGAAGTGCTGACTCAGGCACTACAAGCTCAACCGACAAAAGTTCAACAGCGACCCCCTAGCTCTGTTGAGGATGATATTAAATTGGGTCAGAGACTCCCGCTGCGAATTCTGTTAGCAGAGGATCATCTGGTGAATCAGAAGGTGGCACTGCTGCTGTTAGAGCGTTTGGGATACCGAGCCGATGTTGCTGCCAATGGATTAGAAGTCTTGGAAGCCCTGCATCGCCAGCCTTATGATGTAGTGCTGATGGATGTACAAATGCCAGAGATGGATGGGCTAGAAGCCACCCGCCGTATAGGTGAGGAGTGGCCGGCTCATGCTCGTCCCCGAATTATTGCCATGACGGCGAATGCCATGCAGGGCGATCGCGAGCTTTGTCGGGATGCCGGCATGAATGACTATATCAGTAAACCAATTCGAGTAGAGGCTCTCATCCAAGCGCTGAGTCAGTGTCCACCCAACCCGCAACCGCAGCAGGCCCAAAAAGATGAATCAGATAGCAACAAGCCAGAAATTGATATGCCAGCGGTTAACCTTGCAGAACTGCAAGCCTTCTGTAGCAGCATCGATGAAGATTCAACCCAGATTGTGAGCTTGCTGGCGAACTGCTACTTGGAGGAATCTCTCAAGTTGCTACAAGCTATGAAATTAGCGATCGCCCAAGGGGATACTCCAACCCTAAAGCGAGTGGCTCATACCCTCAAAGGCAGTAGTGCGAATTTAAGCGCGGCTCCTCTGGCCCAGCTTTGTGGCAGGTTGGAAGCCATGAGTACCTCTGGTGAACTCGATCGAGCCTCAACCCTATTGGCTCAAATCGAGGGGGAGTACGATCGTGTCAAGAATACTCTCCAACAAGAACTACAAAAAAGCGAAAGTAATCTATGAAAGTCCATTAAATAGGCCTCTTTTGGCATCAGGACTGAGGCAACTGTCAGACGTGATGCCGCAAGGTGGGTATGCGATCGCATACCCACGATCCAGCCTGATTCCAAATCTTCTGTTAGCATCAGAATTATTCCTATCTCTCTTGTCTTCATCTGCGTATATCAGCGTCAATTCCTTGTCACCTGCTGTTCATAAATTCTCTTTTTTTTACCGCAGATGAGGGCAGATCAACGCAGATTAATTATATCTATTCTCGTTGCAGACTCTGTGATTGTTGACTGTTGACTGTTGGCAGGATTTTACAATAATGACTAATGAGTAATGACTGCTGGCTGCTGTCGAAGTGGAATCTCGATCACAAACTCAGTACCCTTCCCCAGTTCCGAATTGCATTTTAAAACGCCGCCGTGTTTGTCTACCACAATTTGGTAACTAATTGACAGTCCCAATCCTGTACCTTTACCCACCGACTTAGTGGTAAAAAAAGGGTCAAATATGCGTTTTCTCATAGATTCCGCAATTCCCGGGCCGTTGTCAGAAATCCGAATCACCGCGCTAGGAACAGTATCATTAAGTTGACCGACAGCAGTAGAGATTTTAATTTGAGGAATTACAGATTGACCTGCGAGCAACTTGTGCGATTCTAAAGCATCGATTGCATTGCCAATTACATTCATAAATACCTGATTTAACTGTCCTGCATAACACTCAACTACAGGCAAAATGCCGTATTCTTTCAGTAGCACAATGTTTGCACTGTCCGTATTAGATTTCAGCCTGTGCTGTAAAATTAACAGTGTGCTGTCAATGCCCTCGTGAATATCAACAGCCTTCGTTTGACTTTCGTCAAGACGAGAGAAATTCCTTAACGAGAGAACTATTTGACGGATGCGATCGGCTCCCACCTTCATTGACAATAGCAATTTGGGCAAATCTTTTAGCAGAAAATCCAAGTCAATATCTTCACTCAATTTGTCTATTTCAGCACTAGAATCGGGATATTGCTGCTGGTAAAGTTCCAGCAAACTCAGTAAGCTAGCAGTATATTCACTAGCGTGATTGAGATTACCGTAAATAAAATTAACCGGATTGTTAATTTCGTGAGCAATCCCGGCTACCAGTTGCCCCAAACCAGACATTTTTTCAGTTTGAATCAATTGAGCTTGAGTGTGCTGCAAATCCTTTAAACTTTGAGCGATTTGTTCTGCTTGGCGTCTGGTTTGAGCCAGCAAATCGGCTTGTTGAATAGCTACACCTAACTGATTGGCAATCTGAGCTAAAAAGTTAACTTCTGAACTTTCCCAACAGCGGGGTCCAGAATGTTGATACGCTGTCAGCAAACCCCAAAGTTCTTGTCCTACAAAAATCGGCGCGATCGCATAAGACTTCACCTGAAATTTCTCTAAAATACCGACAACACATTCCGAGTGGCAAACTTGATAAATATCGTCAACAGCTAGAGTTTCATTATTGACATATCTACCGCCTCGGTTTTCCTGCAAATAAGTATCTTGCCAAACCGTACTGATACCTTCCCCTACTAATTTTATCCAGCCATCTTTCACAAACTCGGCCACATAATGGCCACTCCAATCAGGATAAAATTGATAGACCGCAATTCTATCAACTTGCATAAACTGACAAACTTCTTGGGTTGCAGTCTTAAAAATTGCGTTGATATCGAGAGATTCTCGAATCTTGGCTACCACTTCAAACAGTATCCGCTGTTGCTCGGCTGCCCACTGCAAATCGATAGTTTGCTGCCGCGTCTTAGCAAGCAAATCTGCTTGTTCTAATGCTACGCTCAATTGAGCTCCTACTTGCGTAGCAAACTGAATTTCCGAACTGTTCCAATTGCGGGAAATGCCGCACTGGTGCACGCACAGCAAACCCCAAAGTTCGCTGCCATTCATCAGTGGTATAATCACTTGAGCTGTTATTTGAAATTGAGCTAAAAGAGCAGCGTGGCAGTCCGAGAGTCCCGCACTTGCGATATCAGGCAGCACTTGAATGCGTCCCTGGCTGTATTTATTTGCATAGTTCTCTCCAAAAAAAATATCGCGAACTTTCACATCCATTGCTGAAGGAAAATCTGGCAAAACATCTTCGGTAATAAATTCCCCTTCATTAAGCTTGGAACTTATATCGAAACGATAAATTCCAACTCTATCTGCATTTAAAATTCGCCGCAATTCTGTAGTTGTTGTGCTAAAAATTGTATCTAAATCGAGAGATTGTCGAATCTTAGCAACTACTTCAAACAGTATTCTTTCCTGCTCTGCTGCCCGCTGCAACTCAACTGCTTGCTGCTGAGTTTGGGCGAGCAAATCTGCTTGTTCTAAAGCGATGCTGAGCTGAACGGAAATTTGGGTAGCAAACTTAATTTCGGAAGATTCCCAGTTGCGGGGAGCCGAACATTGGTGTACGCACAGCAAGCCCCAAAGGTCTTTGCCTTTCATCACCGGTGCAACTAAACTAGCTTTGACCTGAAATTGCTCTAATAGTTGCTCATAGCAATCTTGCAGTCCGGCTTGTCTAATGTCGGACATTGTGTGAACTCGTCCCTGAGAGTAGAGATTGGCATACTTTTCTCCAAAGCAGCGATCGTGTACTTTGACTGCCATTGCTGACACAAAAGCTGGCAAAACATCTTCGGAAACGAATTCACCATCGTTAAATTCTGATGCGGAAACGAAGTGGTAAACTGCCACTCTATCGGCATTTAGAGCCTGCCGCACTTCCTGGCACATCGTACTAAAAATTTTGTTCAATTCGAGGGATTTCCGCATTTTTGCGACAACTTCAAACAGCACTCGCTGCTGTTGGGTCAACTGCTGTAGTTGAGCGGTGCGCTTTTGAACTTGATTTTCTAAATTTGTGTTAAGTTCTTCTATTTTTTGATCGAGTTGGTAGTGGTTAATAGCATTAGAAAAGTGGGTACCCAAAATTTGAACCAATTCAATTTCTTCTATTTTCCATTCGCGAATTTGGGCAGTTTTTGACTCTTTCCACGCTTCAAAAGATATCCGAGATTGGGCGAGCCGCCCGTCGCTATCAAACTGTCGAGCCCAGAGAGTTTCGGTGTCAAATTCTTCTCGAAAAATGCTCAAGTAACCGAATATTTGCTGGCGGGTTTTGAGCGGTACGATTAAAATACTGCGAATTTTGGTCGATCGAAATGCAGGTTGCAGGCTTCTCAAACTGCTAATTTGGTACAAGTCGGGAATTACCCAAACCTGTTGCTCGCCGGATTTAAAATATTCGTGCCAGACGCTGTATTGCTCAACCTGGGGATATTTTGCGGAAATTCCCATCTTCGGCCCTGAGCCACAAGTGTAGACTGTGAGTTCTCGATTCGAGTTATCCGAATAGGGAACTAGATTCGTAACCTTTCTGCTTTCGGAAATGAATGGCGTGGCGAAAATACACAGCCTGCCGCCGGCGGCGTCTAGTGCTGCTACCGATTCTACCAAAGCTGTTTGGAGTTCAATCGCCGGCTGGGAGTGAAGGGCTGCGGCGACGCGGTTGACGGCAGCTTCCCGTTGAGCTTTCGCCCTCGCTCGGGCGAGGAGAGTTGATTGGGCTATGGCGACGCCGAGCTGATCTGCCACCATCTGAACGCCTTGGAGTTCGTTTTCTGTCACACTCCGGGACTCGGAGTGGTGAGATACCAACAACCCCCAGAATTCTTCGCCGTGAAAAATTGGTACTACCAAGCAAGCCTTGACCCCTAGTGCAGTCAAGTATTCAGCATGGCAGGGGTCAACCGCACGAAAGCGCATTTCGTCGTCGGGCAGCAGTTCGCCCGAGACCGCCTCGCGGCGCGGACTTTGGCCTAGCTGCCCGGAATCTATATCGACGATCGATCGCACCTGTAATTGCGCGAACAGTTCGCGGGCGTGAGGGGGAATATCGTCTGCTGGAAAATGGAGGCCCAATAGGGAGGGCAAGCGGTTGCCGTTAATTGATTCGGCAATCACTTCACCGCTACCGTCGCTATGAAATTTGTAGATTTTTACTCTGTCTGTTCCCAAAAAGGATTGAACTTCCGCTGCTGTTGCGCTCAGAATTTCGCGGAGTTCTAGAGAGCGGCGAATGCGGTTGGCGATGCGTTCGAGCAAATTTGCTCGATCGAACCTCACCTTGACATTTTCGATCTTTAATGAGTCCATTATTAATCTTTTGCTTTCCTAGCAATAACAGTAAGCTGCCCACAAGTTTTGTGCCTGTTAAAAAAATCGGCAAGCACAGCCATTTAATAAAATATAAATATCCTGATGGCGATCGTGGATTAGTTTTGCACCTGTAGCGATCTGCCTTAAAATTGCAACTTTTCAGTGCAACTTTCCATTGTGTGGGATTAAAACTTTGGTACTTTAAATATAAACTTTGTCGAGCCGGCCTTGCAAGCTCTTTACCCCAACGGATTAAAATTGTCAAGTTTCAATACTTGCAGAGTCATTCACCGCCACCGATGAAAGTCGCACTGAAATATCTCAGTCCTGGATGCAAAAGCTGGCTGAGGAACGAGCTGACGGAAAGAAACAGCATGGAATTCAAAAGATTAACTCAGAAACCGGGTTTCTACCTCTAGGATTGTATCTGCTGCTAGGGGATCGGAGAACAGTCGATCGACAATCCGCTGCTTTTTCAGATATTATCCGATCAAAAAAAGCTCCTGCGTTAAGCAGGAGCCTTTTTCAACTAGACAGTCAAATCAGAAATAAATTCGATCGATTAGTCTAAGTCTGGCATAGAAAGTACCGCTTCATTTTCGCGATCGATACCCTTCTCAAAGCCAGCGACAGCCGCGCGAGCGCGACCAGCGTGCCACAAGTGGCCGACCAAGAAGAAGAAACCCATCACAAAGTGGAAACAGGACAGCCAAGAACGAGGAGAAGTGAAGTTAAACGAGTTAACTTCAGTCGCCACACCGCCCACAGAGTTCAAAGAACCCAGAGGAGCGTGAGTCATGTACTCAGCCGCGCGGCGAGCTTGCCAAGGCTGAATGTCATTCTTGATTTTGTTCAAGTCCAAACCGTTAGTACCGCGCAAGGGTTCCAACCAAGGGCCTTGGAAATCCCAGAAACGCATCGTTTCACCGCCGAAAATGATTTCGCCAGTAGGAGAGCGCATCAGGTATTTACCCAGACCGGTGGGGCCTTGTGCAGAACCGACGTTAGCACCCAAGCGTTGGTCGCGGATCAGGAAGGTCAAAGCTTGCGCTTGAGAAGCTTCCGGACCTGTCGGGCCGTAGAATTCGCTGGGGTAAGCAGTGTTGTTGAACCAGACAAAGCAGCAAGCGATGAAGCCCATCAGGGACAAAGCTCCCAAGCTGTAAGACAGGTAAGCTTCGCCAGACCAGATTAAGGCGCGGCGAGCCCAGCCGAAAGGCTTGGTCAAAATGTGCCAAACACCGCCAGCGATACAAATCAGGCCGAGCCAGATGTGACCGCCGATGATGTCTTCCATGTTGTTGACGCTGACAATCCAGCCTTCGCCACCAAAAGGAGAGCGTACCAAGTAGCCAAAAATCACAGCCGGATTCAGAGTGGGGTTCGTGATAATACGCACGTCGCCGCCGCCCGGAGCCCAAGTGTCATAGACACCGCCGAAGAACATGGCCTTAGCTACCAGCAGCAGAGCGCCGCATCCCAACAGAATCAGGTGGTAGCCGATGATATTGGTCATCTGGTTCTTATCTTTCCAGTCGTAGCCGAAGAACGAAGAGTATTCTTCGAGAACTTCTGGGCCGCGAACGGCGTGATAAATGCCGCCCAAACCGAGAACAGCAGATGAAATCAAGTGAAGAACGCCGACTACGAAGAACGGGAAGATATCCGTAACTTCACCGCCGGGGCCGACGCCCCAACCCAAAGTAGCGATGTGGGGCATCAAGATTAAGCCCTGTTCGTACATGGGCTTTTCTGGGATAAAGTGAGCGACTTCAAACAAAGTCATTGCACCGGCCCAGAACACGATCAAGCCAGCGTGAGCGACGTGTGCGCCCAGCAGTTTGCCGGAGAGATTGATCAAACGAGCGTTGCCAGACCACCAAGCGAACCCGGAGGATTCTTGGTCGCGACCGCTTGCGTAGGAATTAGAGAGCGTTACCACCCGGTAGAACCTCCAACGATTTTAGATTTTGGATTTTGGGTTTTTTTGTTCCCTAGTAGGGCACGGTATCACCGCGCTTGCGCCGGGGACTAGGGATTTAGATATCAGATTAATTTAAAAAAACTAAATTAATCTGATATCTAAATCCTGATTTTTTTAAAGTGCGTTACCGCGAGGCAGAACTTCTTCAGGGAAGATGAAGTTTTCGTGGGGTTGGTCCGTAGGAGCCATCCAAGCACG
>NZ_JAUBQM010000094.1:0-23037 GCF_036701245.1 Microcoleus sp. Pol14D4 | reverse complement strand
AAGTTACATCATCAAATATTTTTAACTGGTTTACACACTGCTGTTATTGTACCTCATCTTTCTGAGAAAGGCTATATTAGCCGTATCATCTGTTGTTTAGTTCACTCTACTTCATGCAGTTTCACCTAAGTTCGGCTAACTCCAGCCAACTCGCAGTAATTGAGCAGCCTGCACGTTACTCATTGCGACTTCCCAAATGCCTTTTGCACAATAGCTGTAAAAGTTAGGAACAGGCAGAAACAATGAAAGCTACTGGTAAGGTGTATACAATTGATTTGGCTGGGCATCAGTATCAAAGCCCTCGCTACTTGCAAAGTCGGGCTAGGATTAACTCGCTCATCGACCATTATATGTCATTGGAAGTTTTGAGCGATCGACTTTCCGATCTGCCCCAGCAATTTTCCACCCCGCATCCGCGCCCTTGGGAACCCATAGATTGGCAAGGAATCAATCGCGACCAAATTATTGGTGTCAAGCCAGAAATCTTTTTACAAATTTTGGCAAGTGCTGCAGAAATTGAAGCTCCCATCCGCAGCTACGGTAGAGAAAGTTGGTGCTACTTACAGCATATTTATCCGCAAATGGCGCGGTTTATGGGAGGAATTTTTGATAACAACGGCAACATTCTAGAGATAGGTGTGTGGGAAAAAGAAGAACGCCAACATTGCCCGACATTTAGGAAAATTTACCAGCAACTTACAGGGGGAAAACTGCAAGTTAAACCCAACTCTGTGAATGGCTGTCAATCCACAGGTGACGCTTGGCAAGATACCTACAAACACGTGATTAGCCGCCTGAGTACCGAGTGGGGAGCTACTTCTGTTTATTTATGGTTGATGGTACACTCAACAGGAGCGTTGCAACAGGCAATTTCCCAGCCTTTACAGGATGAGATAAATCATTTAGCTAAGTTTTGGGGTTTCAGCCGCTGGGCATTCTCCCAGAGTTATTTCAATCAACTGAAAGGCTCTACCAAAAACCTGATTGCTTTGCTGAAACACCATCAGATTGAACGCACGCACGGCAATGATGTGTTTAATACTTCACTCAGTCTCAAACAGCTTTCTTTGGTGTTGGAATTGACTTTTACATTCACGCGAGTAATGGTGCGGCTGCGGCGCTGGAACCGCGAACTCAGTCGCAGTTATCTCAGACATTTGTTTGGTACAGCACCGATGGTCGATGCACCGCGCCGTGTCGCTTAAATCTGAGATATTGCGCGAGTTTAATGAACAGGCAAGATGCCCGCTCGACTCATAGTTTAAATTGTGCGGTTAAGGTTCGCCCTAATCACCCAACTATGTTAAAGTGCTGACATATCTACTCGTTTTAATCTTGAAGAATACAGCGTATGAATCAAAGTTTAATGAATATGTAACGATCGCACTTCAGAGACAATTGAAATTAAAAGGTACTATAAATCATGCAAATTACGATCGACCTTCCCGACAATCTCCCCGTGACTGAAGCCGATGTGAGGATAGAATTGGCGATCGTACTCGATCGGCTAATTTCCTAAACTGTCAAGTTTTATGGTTTAGGTTCTGGTTCCCACTTACATATAGACTCTGGCTTGAGAGGACAAGTTTTGGGTGCGATCGGATTTCCGCTGAGATGGAGTTCAGTCAGCTTAGTTAAGGATTGCAACGGTTTGATGTTGTTGATTTTATTGTTATCGAGGCCGAGCCCAGTCAGGTTAGTCAAGGATGCTAGCGGTTTGATGTCGTTGATTTGATTGTTGTTGAGGCCGAGCGTAGCCAGGTGAGTCAAGGATGCTAGCGGTTTGATGTCGTTGATTTGATTTTCGCCGAGGCCGAGCGTAGCCAGTTTAGTCAAGGATGCTAGCGGTTTAATGTCGTTGATTTGATTTTCGCCGAGGCTGAGCCAAGTCAGGTTAGCCAAGGATGCTAGCGGTTGGATGTCGTTGATTTGATTGTTATTGAGGAAGAGAGCAGTCAGGTTAGTCAAAGATGCTAGGGGTTTGATGTCCCTAATTTGATTGTTTTCGAGGTCGAGAATAATCAGGTTAGTCAAGGATGCTAGCGGTTTAATGTCGTTGATTTGATTTTCGCCGATACCGAGCCCAGTCAGGTTAGTCAAGGATGCTAGCGGTTTGATGTCGTTGATTTGATTGTTGTTGAGGCCGAGCGTAGCCAGGTTAGTCAAGGATGCTAGCGGTTTGATGTCGTTGATTTGATTTTCGCCGAGGCCGAGATCAGTCAGGTGAGTCAAGGATGCTAGCGGTTTGATATCGCTGATTTGATTTTTGAGGAGGTGGAGATCAGTCAGGTGAGTCAAGGATGCTAGCGGTTTGATGTCCCTGATTTGATTGTTGTAGAGGAAGAGCCTAGTCAGGTGAGTCAAGGATGCTAGCGGTTTGATGTCCTTGATTTGATTGTTGTAGAGGAAGAGATCGGTCAGGTGAGTCAAGGATGCTAGCGGTTTGATGTCCTTGATTTGATTGTTGTGGAGGTAGAGCCGAGTCAATGTAGTCACGGATGCTAGCGGTTTGAGATCACTAATTTGATTGTTCCAGAGTTCGAGCGCAGTCAGTTTAGTCAAAGATGCTAGCGGTTTGATGTCGCTGATTTTATTGTCAATGAGTCTGAGTCCCGTGAGACTCGAAAGTTTCCGATCGGCCGCATCGCACTCAGTAGTCTCAGCTTTCTGCAACAGCACATCAACAGTATGTTTAGTTTCAGGACTCAAAGAAGCTTTTTGGCGACACCAATCGGCAAATGTTCGTCTACTATTTCCCGGTTGCGTCTGTGCAACTTCGGCTCCAAGTAGATTTCCAGATAATGCTAGTACGATCGCACTTAAAGCAATTACTATCAACCTTGATAAATTCATATGTTTCTATGCAACTATAAATTTCATCATCTTGCATCTCTAATTTTCTGAATAGGCAATGGCAGGTTGGCAAACTGTCACGGCACTGCCAGATAGTTCTAAAATAACTGTGATATTAAACTAATAGCCAATAACTTTATCTGCACAAACTCAGGAAAATACCTTATGAACGGCCCAGCATCTTACGCATCATCTAAAATGACCGATCGCGATCGCGCTAACCTCAGCAAGCTAATCGATTACAGTTCCATTCGATCGATACCCGAAATTTGGGCGATCGTCAAACAAAAATTCGGTCAAACCGTCGCCCTCCACGACCCCCACAGCCAGCCAGAAATCAAACTCACCTACACCGACCTGTACCAACAAATCCAGCAATTCGCCGCCGGCCTCCAAGCCCTCGGCATCGAACCAAATCCCGAAGAAGCAGTCCCTCCCCGCGTCGCCCTCTTCGCCGACAACAGCCCCCGCTGGCTGATAGCCGACCAAGGTATCATGATGGCCGGGGCAGCCAACGCCGTTCGAGGCGCCACCGCCGACCCCGAAGAACTTTTGTACATCATCCAAGACAGCGGCAGCACCGCCTTGGTAGTCGAAAACCGGGCATTACTCAAAAAACTGCAACACCGCCTCCCTGATTTGCCCGTCCAACTCATCGTCCTCCTCTCCGACGAAGAACCGGAAACCAGCCCAACCCTCAACACAGTCAAATTTTCCCAAGTCATGACCACAGGGGCAAACCGTCCCCTCAAACCCACCAACCACAAGCCTCAAACCCTCGCCACCCTCCTCTACACCAGCGGCACCACTGGCAAACCCAAAGGCGTCATGCTGACTCACGGCAATCTGCTGCACCAACTCACCACCTTGGGCACAATTCTCCAGCCCGAAGCCGGCGAATCGGCCCTCAGCATTCTGCCCAGTTGGCACGCCTACGAACGCAGCGTCGAATACTTCCTGCTTTCCCAAGGATGCACCCAAATTTACACCAGTATTCGCTATTTCAAACAAGACTTTAAAACTTACAAACCCCATTACATGGTAAGCGTTCCGCGCATCTGGGAATCGATTTACGAGGCCGTACAAAAGCAGTTTCGGGAACAGCCAGCAAACAAACAAAAATTGGTGGATTTCCTGTTATCTGCCAGCCAGCAATATATCGAGACCCGCCGCATTTTTCAAGGATTAACTCTCAATTTAAAACCTGCTTCTGCTACTGAAAAACTAATCGCCCGTACCAAAAGCATTCTGTTGTCGCCCGTACACGCCCTCGCCGAAAAACTGGTTTACCAAAAAGTCAGGCAAGCTACAGGGGGACGCTTAAAATGGGCGATTAGCGGTGGCGGTTCTTTGGCCGCGCATATAGACAATTTCTTTGAAATAACGAATATCGGTTTGTTAGTGGGATATGGTTTAACGGAAACGTCGCCGGTTTTAACCGTCCGCCGCCCTTGGCACAATCTTAAAGGTTCTGCGGGACAGCCTCTAGCCCATACGGAAATTAAAATAATAGATCCGGAAACCAAACAGCAACTGCCCACAGGCCAGCGCGGTTTAGTATTGGCGCGGGGGCCGCAAATCATGCAGGGCTACTATCTCAATCCCCAAGCGACTGCCAAAGCCATAGACTCCGAAGGCTGGTTCGACACTGGCGACTTGGGCTGGCTGACACCGGGAAACGACTTAATCTTGACCGGGCGGGCCAAAGATACGATCGTCCTCACCAACGGCGAAAACATCGAACCCCAGCCCATAGAAGACGCCTGCGTCCGCAGCCCCTACATCGACCAAATTATGCTAGTAGGTCAAGACCAGAAATCCCTCGGTGCCTTAATTGTCCCCAATGCAGAAGCCGTGCAGAAATGGGCAGAAACTCAGAATCCCCCAATACACGAAATTGACTGGAATAGCAAGACAATTCAAGATTTATTCCGCAAAGAATTGAACCGAGAGGTGCAAAATCGCCCCGGATACCGCGCGGACGATCGCATCGGCCCGTTCCGGTTGATTCAGGAGCCATTTTCGATCGAAAATGGAATGTTGACCCAGACCCTGAAAATTAAGCGCCCGGTTGTGACGGAACACTACCGCGATATGATTGACGGGATGTTTTGAAATCTTCGCAGGACTTGGGGAATGGAAAAGAAAAAATTATCCCAACACCCGAGTCCCGAGTCCGAGTCCTCAGTCCTGGGCCATTAGTTCATGTTTACCAACTAATGACTAATGCCTAATTCCTAATTGACAAGCAACAACTTTATGGAACCACAATTACTCTTGAAACGGTCGATTAACGTTAAAGTCGTCGTTACTCCCCGCTGGAAAGAAGAAGCTCAACAGCAACTCCAAGCCCAAATCAACCAAATAGACTCTCAGCTACAACAGTTAGAAATGCAAGGGCAGCGGATGATTTCAGAAATCAAACAGCAAAATCTACAGCCCCCAGGCCCGCAAATAATGCAGCAAATAGAAAACATTCAAGTGCAGGTGAATCAAAGAAAAAGCGAACTGCTAGAACAGAAAAACCAAAACCTGCAACAGCTTCAGCAAGTGCAGGTGTTAGACCTCGAACAAGAAGTGAGTCAAGGTCAAATTGACGGCACCTTCACTGTCGGGCTGGGAGAAAACTTGATTCAAAAAATGCAAGTAGAAATTCTCCTCCGCGACGGCATAGTCGAAGAAATTCGAGGTGATATTTAGAAATTGGTAAGTGGTAATTGGCGATCGGTAATTGGCAATTGATTTTGAGTCAACAGTCACACATCAAGAATGCGAGACACTGGCATAATAATAAGTATTGCCGGTGGCCGGTCGCCAATTATCAATTGCCACATACCGATTACCTATTACCTATTACCAACACAAAAGGACTTTTTACAGATGATTCGCGAAGTTTTCATGCCAGCCCTGAGTTCGACAATGACAGAGGGCAAAATTGTTTCCTGGGTCAAATCCGCTGGAGACAAAGTAGAAAAAGGCGAAACGGTGGTAGTCGTGGAATCCGACAAAGCCGACATGGACGTAGAGTCTTTCTACGAAGGCTATTTAGCAATAATTATCGTACCTGCGGGCGAAGTTGCCCCGGTGGGAGCGGCAATCGCCCTGGTAGCAGAAACAGAAGCCGAAATCGCCGTAGCTCAGCAGCAAGGAGCAGCCGCCCCAACCGCCGCCGCCGCCCCTGCTCCCAGCCCGGCTCCTGTGAGCGCAGCTACTTCGTCAGCAGGTTTGCAGCAAAATGTCAGCCGCCAAAACGGCCGCAGCGTCGTTTCTCCCCGCGCTCGCAAATTAGCCAAAGAGTTTAAAGTAGATTTGAATTCAATCAAAGGCAGCGGGCCCAACGGTCGCATTGTCGCAGAGGATGTGGAAGCAGCAGCCGGCAAAGCCCAACCGGCTCCGGTTCAGCAACCGGTAACAGTCCCCGCAGCACCCGCCCCCGCAGCACCCGCCCCCGCAGCAGCCAAACCCGCCCCCGCACCAGTCCCCGCAGCAGCACTTTCGGGCCAAACAGTACCGATGAACGCGCTGCAAAATGCGGTGGTGCGGAATATGGAAGCAAGTTTGAGCGTACCGTCTTTCCGCGTCGGTTACACAATTACTACTGATAATCTGGACAAACTCTACAAACAAATTAAGTCGAAGGGCGTCACGATGACGGCTATGCTGGCGAAGGCTGTAGCAGTAACTTTACAAAAACATCCTCTGCTGAATGCTTCTTATGTGGAGTCGGGAATTCAATACCGCGCTGATATTAATGTAGCGGTAGCGGTGGCGATGGATGGCGGCGGTTTGATTACGCCGGTGCTGCAAAATGCCGATCGCCTCGATATTTATTCGCTCTCGCGCACTTGGAAGGATTTAGTCGATCGCGCCCGCACCAAGCAGTTGAAGCCTGATGAATACAGCACGGGAACTTTTACTCTTTCCAATTTGGGAATGTTTGGTGTAGACAAGTTTGACGCGATTTTACCCCCGAATCAAGGCTCGATTTTGGCGATCGGATCTTCGCGGCCGCAAGTAGTAGCGAATGAAGATGGTTTGATGGGAGTGAAGCGCCAAATGCAGGTGAATATTACTTGCGATCACCGGATTATTTACGGTGCTGACGCTGCAGCATTTTTGCAAGATTTAGCGAAATTGATTGAGACAAATCCTCAATCTTTGACACTTTAATTAGGACTAAAGTCCTGACTACAAACCTTACTATGAGGTTCGTAGTCAGGACTTCAGTTGGGAACATCTCAGTATTGCAAAAAGGATTTTTATTATTATAGAACCCATTTGACATCTTTTGTAAAATCCTTACAGGGCAACTATTCTAGCCTAAATTTAGGATTCTACTGATTCGCCCCAAACCTAGTTGTGGTAATAAGTCTGGAATAGATGTCAAATGGGTTCTATAGGCCTGAACTATGCCTACAGCCATACCCTCGATAATAAAGAAAGCATCTCCAAATTGAACGTTAATAACGTGTAATTTCTCAGCGTTAAAAAAGCACGCAATTCGGAAACACGTAAAAGAAAAATTATGAAAAATACTGTTTATCACCACCAAACTTTAGATTCAGCAGGATGCCGGTTACGAAATCGCAAAGAAGGCTTTTGAAATATCTTTAGTGTGAGTGTGCAAAAAAGGGGATAACAGCCTAAACTTTTGCCTGCATCCCCTAAAAATCAAGTATTAAGTAGTTGTACAAAATTAATCACACAAAATATCCCCTGAAAGCCTTACAAAGTAAAGAGTCTTTATCTAATTAATTTCGTTTGGTTACTTACGTAGGCTCTAAATACCACGCGATTCCAATGCTTTTGCTAAGCGTTCTAAAACTTCTGTCATCTTTTCCTGGTTGAGAGTAGCAGCATCAACAAGTGCAACTTCTGCTTCTGCTTCTGCTGCTTGCCGACGAATTAATCTTTTTTTTGCAGATTCTACGCTTCGGAGTAATAGAAAAATAACAAAGGCGATAATCACAAAACTAATTACAGATGCCAGGAAAACACCCCATTTTATACCTCCTGGTGCCCAACTTTCCAGGTCTTTAGCTCCCGCAGCCGTTAAAGCAGGATTAAGAAGAATGGGAGTAATAATATCTTTGACTAAAGAATCAATGATTTTTCCAAAGGCTCCACCAATGATGACGGCAACTGCCAGTTCAAGGACATTTCCCTGAACTAAAAACTTCCAGAAATCGCTCCAAAATCCGCTACTACTTCTTGCCATGATGGATGTTCCTCTATAGATATGCCAGTAAAATTTATTTTCTCATGATTCAGGAAAAACTTTATTATATTTTAAACCAAACAAACTGGTCAAAGGCGATCGGGTTCAATCTAAGAACGGAGTGGCGAGACTTTTTGGTGCAACGGATGTTGTCCTTACTTTTCACGCTATCTCTGAAAGCCTTGTCAGGCAAGGGTTTCATCTGAAGAAGTTTGTCAATGATTTCTACTTAGGGCTTGCTGAAAAAGTGTACGCAGTGGAAAAACGAGGCTACACAGCTTGAAAAATAGTAGGTTTATTGGTGAATTCCCAAATTTAGCCAGAGACGAACAAACAAGGTGCAAAGGTTTTGAGCCTCTATAAAACCCGTTTGACATCTTTTACGCTGTTATACGTGACCGCAAAAGCATTATCCAGCAGCAGCCATGCCTTATTGTAGCAGTCTAACGGATTCAGAATGGGAAATAATTGAACCCATACTACATGAGATATTGCCCAGGAAGAAGCTAACTAAAACCATGTAACTGGACAAAAAGAGAAATCTTAGATGGAATCTTCTATCAACTAAAAAATGGCTGCAATTGGTAAGACCTACCCAAGGATTGGCCCCCTTACAAGGGCCGTATATTGGCTTTACTTGCAGTGGCGAACACAGGGAGTGATAGAAGATCTGATGAGAGTGCTACATGGGCAAGTGCGTGAGCAGGTAAAAAAAGCCAAATGGACTACATTTTAGTTTTTCTTGATGCGGACTAAAGTCCTCACTACAAACCTTTGACTACTGACTACAAACTAATTACTCGATCGCACAGTCAAAACTTGCGGCGGCGTCGCATCCGGCGGATACAAGAAATCCACCTGCACCAAACGGCGTTCCCCCGGCTTCATATTCAGATTCACCAAAGGTTCCCCCTGCTGTCCCCGGCGCTGCACGATGTGAATGTAGCGCGTCAAAGTCTTGCCCCTATCATCATTAAACATCACCCGCACCGTACCTCGGAAAAATATCCGATTTTCAGGAGGGTCATAAAACATCAATCCCCCCGATTCTGTATTTGCTTTAATCGGTGTTTGCATTTTAATACTAACAGATTGGGTTTCACGAGATTTGTTGTAAAGGGGAAAAGTTAAGTTGTATTGAATCCCGTAATTACCGTGAGCAAAATAAGCAGTATCGGGATAGCGAGCTAACATTTTAGCGCTTTGAACTTGACCCGTTCCAAAAGTACCCGTATCAGTAGTGCTCAAAGCATAGGAAAATGACTCGCCGCGCTTGGGAATCGTTAAATAATCGGTTCTCGAATTGTCCGTAATTTTAGCTTGCCACTGGGAACCTTCAGCTACTCCTGCCACGCGGCCGTAAATTTTTTGCACCGGATTTTCGCCTCTGGGAGTTGGTGCTAAATCTCTCGGCCCCGCTAAACCTTTGGTATTTAAAATATTTTCCCACTGTTCTAATGTGGGATATTGCTCGACTCCTCTTTGACTTTTAGGAGCAAACATGGCTAATGACGCTACATAAACCGAATTGCTGCTCGACATTCGCATCAAAGTCGATCGACCGTTGGAAGAAGGCGTCACATTCCCCACAGGTATCGGCAAATTCATCAGCATTCGGCTCTGATTCGCCGGAATCTCGATCGCAGCCGGCAAAATAGCTTGTCTGTATCCCCGCAGCACATCGCTGCTGATGCGGCTTCCAGGCCCCGCAAACACAGTGCCGAATCGATTCTCTAAATACGACGGCAAATCTACAAACAAAGCATCCGGCCGAGTTAAATAGGTCGCTCCTTGCAATACTTTTAAAGTAACAGGTTCCGAGTTGGGATTGTGGACAATTATTCCTTGAAATAAGGTGCGAGTTTCTTGGCGATTTTTAGCCTTGGCGATGTGGTGGGCAAAGATGTCAAATCGGCCTTTGAAGGGAAAGTTTAAGTGTGCAGAAGGTACTTGTTTTCCTTCCGGGGGAAATGTGGAGAGCAAAATGCCTTCGGTTTGCACGACTTCGGGGCTGTTGCTGTTGAAAACCGGGATGTTGTCGAGTTGTCCGGGCAAAACGCGCACTTGTTGGGGCACCGTCACAGTGTTCAGCGGGGCCGTTGTCGGAGGTGCTGGCAAATCCAGTTCGTTTTCCGGTATCGAAAATTCTCGCTGGATGATGACTTGTTGGGTCGGAGGTGTCGGGATTGCTTGAGCTAAGGGTAGAATTGGCAAAAACATTGCTGTGAGCGCGTTTAACTGAACTTGCAGAAGATTGCCACATAGCAACCGACACAAAACTTTACCACAAGTTGGTTGATGTTTTTGGGGATTTTTGGATTTTAGGTGAATGTTTGCGGTAAATTGGGCGATCGTAAATTTTTTGTTCTACATTGACAAAATGTAGAGCAAAAATAAGAGCCAGAAGCACTATAGCTGCGCTGGCTCTTATGAGTTGATACTAGAAGTTAACCTGAATTCACTAGAAATGCGACGAGTTTTTCTGCCGATGGATGACCTGCACCCCTGAGAAAATTTAAGCAAGAGCTTTTTTTGCCTGCTTGCGGCGGGCTGCGACTAAACTTCCCAAACCCATCACCATACCTGCAATAGTAGTTGGTTCGGGTACTGGCTCAGCATCAGCCGAAACTCCCGCCATAACTTTGTCGCTGGTACCAACACGAGACCCACTTACCTGCTGGAAGCGAACCCCTGCCTTAAGCGTACCATTCTGAAATCCCGTCAAGAAAGCACTTTCTGCCTGAGCAGCACTCAGACTGCTGCCAGTTAGCAAAAAGCTAACCAAAGTAGACTGATTTTTATATAAGCCTCCATTAGCGTTTCCACCATTAAAGCTATTACGCGGAGTGCTAATGCCATAGTCGAAACCGTTGTGCAAACCGTTAATATCAACGTTTTGCCAAAACGCTGTAAAAGTGCTGCCTGCGGTAGATTTAACCGATGCACTAACGCCGCTCAATACGTCAAATGCCACCCCAACGAGAGAAGAGTTTGTTGCACCACCGGGTGTAGCCTGAGTGCCAGTGGTATTGGTGATGCCCAAATTCAGGAGCAAATCGGCTCCACTTTGGACAACGTTGAAGTCCAATGTTGCAGTAGCGCCGGTGCCAATGCCGTTGGTAGTACCGTACTGAGGAGCCACGGATAAACTGAAGGCTTGGGCTTGCGTTGCAGTTAGTAATGAAGAAGCAACAACTAAACCAGCAGTAGCTATACAGGCAGTTAGTGGTTGGGCGAAGTTGGTTTTCATAAGAGTAATACCTTTTTTATATCGTTTGGGGATTGACTTTATTGATTTCCTTTGGTATCTGTTTACATCATCTCTCGTGTAAATGTCTTTGTCTATACATTTTTGATACCTTTACCAAAACAATATTCTTCGAGGTTTATTCTTAAACCTTTCGTAAACTTGGTTGTGTCGCCAACGCTAGGATGACTACTGCTGAAGCATTCCACGCCTAACTATCCGTTATTGCAACTTACTGTATCATCGGTGGTCACAACCGCCGCCTACGTAATATTACAAAGTAGTAGTAATAGTTTATACGAGTGCCGAGAAATATGTTGGCCGATCGCCAGATGTACGCGAAAGTAAAATATAGTTGCACAGTAAAGTAAATATAGAATTAGTAACTCTTCCCCGGCGCAGAAACCGGGTTTGATGCACGAAAATGAGGAATTTTGGACTTTGGGTGAATGTTTGCAGTAAATTCGCCGCCCAACTTAGCACTGACAGGGTATCGAAGATGAACCACACACTCAAGAATCAACGCGCACTGATTACCGGAGGCAGTCGCGGCATTGGGGCTGCGATCGAAAGCAGCGTTTGGCCCGTGAAAGCGCTGATGTTGCCTTTAATGATACCAATTCGCCCGATCGCCCAATTTAGCACAGACGTGGCGCTCAGCTTTCGATCGCACCTTCCTGAGTCCGCGCACCATTTCCAAAATTGTTGAGCGTGAAGTCGGTTTCGATCGTCGGACGCTCAAACAATTTACCAATTACCAACTTGCGTTATTTCTGTTTTAGGACTACCAACGTAATGTCGTCAAAAACCTTCTGTTCGTCAATATGTTGCCGCAGATGATCGATTACTGCTTGTCGAATTTCTTCAGCCGTTTTGTGGCGATTTCCTTTCGCCACTTGGCACAATCTTTCTATGCCGTAATACACTTTATTTATATTTACAGCTTCGGTAATTCCATCTGTGTAAAGCACTACTACATCCCCTGGATTAAGATGCACTTGAATTTGGGAAACAAAACCAGAAATATCTTCCTCTAATCCCAGGGGAAAACCGAGTTCCAGTGTATCGATCAGTTCGATTTTACCATCAGTACGGACTACGATAACTTCTTCATGTTGACCGCTGAGGCTGAAGTTACTATCTTGATAATCTAACAAAGCCAAGGTCATGTTTTTAGACGAGTCGATGCGCTCGATATTGGCATAAAGGGTGCGGTTTAACACATCAAGAAACTTCACCGGATCGGTTTCGTTCATTTGTTGGAGAGTGCGGACGGCGGTTTGCGCCATAATCATTAATACGCCACTTTCTAAACCATGTCCCGTAACATCGCCGATGCTGATTTTTACCTTATCATTTTGGGTTAGCACGTCGTAGTAGTCGCCACCAACTTCATCGGCAGGTTGCATATATCCAGCTATTTCTAATCCTTTAATTTTATCAAGTTCTGATTGTTTGGGCAAGATCATTTGTTGCAGTCGTTTCGTGACTTCTAACTCAGCACTGAGGCGGATGTTTTCGGCTTTAAGTTTGTTGTTGAGGGAGCTAATTTCCAGGTTTGCTTGGGCGAGTTGGGCGGTGCGTTGTTGTACTTTATCTTCTAAAGTTTGATAGAGACGGGCATTTTCGATGGAGATCGCAGCTTGGGCGGAAATGATGTTGAGGACTTCTAGGCGATCGCGCGTAAAAGCCCCCGCTGTTAAATTATTTTCTAGGTATAAGATGCCTACCAATTTACCTTGATTGATCAGGGGGCTACACAAGATAGATTTAGGTCGCTGCTGAATAATATACGGGTCAGATGCAAACCTGCTTTTATTCGTTGCATCATCGATCGCAAGAGTTTCTTGCGTGCGTTCTACATAATTAACCAGCGAGATAGGAATCTCTTGACTTTCAGCCGCTGACTTGGAGATTAATTGACATCGTTCACCCGTACATTGAGCTTCAATTTTCCACTTACCTGCTGGATCAGGTATGATGAAATAAAACTTTTCTGCTCCGGCGTTTTCCAGCAAGACTTGCATCAAATTCGAGAGTAACTTATCTAAATTAACTTCCCCTGAGAGCGCTTGGGATGCTTTGATAATTGTTGATAAATCCAGCTCTTTTCCCGAACCTGAACTGGTAGAAGTGATAGTGGTTCTGGTCTGAACAATCGTTTCGCCTCTTCCACTCGTCAGGCTGTTTTTCCTACCGACGACTGGTGCGAGTAATTCAGAATAGCGCTCTTCTAAATCCTGAACTTTTGCCTGTGCTCCCCAGCGAATATAAGCATAGTAAGCATCTATCATGTAGGTACGCGCTACTTTCTGACGACCTAATGCTAAATAAAATTCTCCTGCTAGTTCATTGGCGAGGGCTTCGTGCTGGACGTATCCATTTTCCTTGGCTCCATCTATCGCCAGGTCGTAATATTCCATTGCTGAGAAAGATTGCCCCAATACGCGGGCTTTTTCTGCTTCTACTAAGTCATACTTATGCTGGTAATTGGCTGGGCAATGGAAAGCCCAATTTTTCATGCTTTTCTGAGTTTCTTCTACTTTGTTGAGGTATTCTTGTTTCTTTTCTTCCTCTCCTGAATCTTCCTGAACATACTGGGCTAAAAGAATCAGACAATAGTAAAAAGTCTGTTCAATAAAACTAATATTTGATTGAACGTAAACTGAATATTTCAACCCCTCTCTCGCAAACTCGATAGCTTCTTCATACTGTTTAAACAAATAGCAAACTACAGTTTTGGCAAGATAAAGCCTGAACAAGCAAATGAAATTCTTTACTTCTCTTAAATAAGAGATAGCTTTTTCCTCATTTAATATGCTGCCCATCAAGATCAGTTTATTATCTGTCATCCCCCTTAAATTTTCTACTAATTGACCGAGAATTTTGAGTAAATATAACTGGTGTTCTTGGGACAATCTCTCTGCCAAGTCAATATATAGTTTTTGCTGTTCTTGCACGTAGTCTAGATGCTCTGCCTTAAAAAATAAATGCCAGCAATAGAAATCAGCAGCATGACAAGCAAATTCTATGTCACCAAATTCTAAGCCGCTATTAATTGCTTGACGAAGGGGTTCTATCGTTTCCCTAGTATGCTTTTTGAGGTGGATAATACCAAGATACGTACTAACTAAAACTTTAGAACGAAACTCTCTAGCATCTAACTTATCTAATAGCTGCAAAGCCAGTTGCCCCAGTTGATAGGATAAATTTATATCTGAGAATAGCCAAGATACGAATATACCGTAAACAGAATAGGCGTAAGTAGATTGCGGCGAATTCCCGTACTGACGAGAAAGTTCCACCATAGTATATATAATAGGTAGCGATAGCGGGCTTTCTGCAAAGCAAGCAGGTGCGAATATAAGAACTAAAAGCTGCATAGCCGCCTGCTTGTAGGGATCGCTCATTTCAGGCAGGTTTGCTAACTCCTCAATATTGAGTTCTTTCGGGGGTGATTCATATAGGGTCACTCCTAGCATCTTTAGAACTTGCAGTCCGGCATCTAAGCCATCATTATTTTGATTTTTAGCGAGGTAAATTCTAATTTTCAGTACGTATAACTTGACTTGTTCGAGGATGGTTTTGACTTTTTGGAGAGCGCGATCGCACAAAATTTGCGCTCGTTCTAAATTGGCATTGAGATATTCGGCTTCCGCCGCTTCCCGATAAAAATTAAATGTCAGATCGTATCTACTTTCCCAGCTATCTTGGCTCAGGAGTTCTATACCTACATTCAAATAATTAACAGCGGCTTCATATGCAGTAGCTGCCTTCGCTTTCTGTCCGGCAATCAGGTTTAATTCAGCCAACTCATCTTTTTCTGACTGAATCGTTAGTAAATCTGTGCCAAAATTCAGTTGGTTAACCAGAGCAAAAATATTATCTTTTCGCTCTTGCTCTGTTGTATTATTCAGCAACAGTTGACCAATTTTCAGGTGAGTGGCTTTTTTCTTTGACTCTGGAATCAAAGAATAGGCTGCTTGCTGCACGCGGTCGTGCAAAAATTTGTAGTCAACTTTGATATCGCGTATAGATGCCAACTCTTCCTGGGCAAATACTAGAGGAATTTTGTAATTTTCAGACAGCGGCAGAATCAAACCCGCTTGCATTGCTTCCCACAAATGAGCAGCCGTCGCTATGTTTGATTCTTCATTGACAATTGATAAAACTTCTAAGTTAAATTGGTTGCCGATACAAGCCGCCAATTTTAATGACTTTTGGGTTGTTTCTGGGAGTTTGCGAATATTTCTGGCAACCAGTTCAACGATATTGAAATCTGCGATACCAATTGCTTGGATTTGTTGAATATCCCACTCCCAGCGGTCTGTATCTACTTGATAAACCAGCAGATTTTCCGAGTACAGGGTTTTGAGTAGCTGCGTTAAGAAAAACGGATTGCCTTGGGTTTTATTAAAAAGTAACTCTGAAAAAACTTTTATTTTGTCTGAATTTACGCTGGCATCGAGAGTGTCGGCGATTAATTGGTTGACGCTATCCAAAGCCAGCGCCTGAATGGTGATATTATTCACCACCGTTTCATTTTCTTGAATTTTTTCTATTGTCTGAATTAAAGGATGAACGGGACTGACTTCGTTATCTCGATAAGCTCCAATCGTTAATAAATATTTGCTATCTGGGTCAGTGACTAAGAGTTGGATTAACTTTAGAGATGCCGAATCTGCCCACTGTAAATCGTCTAGGAATATGACTAGCGGGTGTTCTGGTTGACCAAAAACTCGAATAAATTGTTGAAATACCCGATTAAATCTGTTTTGAGATTCCGATGAACCCAGTTGAGCAACTTCAAGCTGTTTACCGATAATTAGTTCGACTTCTGGGATAACATCAATAATAACTTGACCGTTATTATCTAGCGCATTTAATAAGTTTTCTTTCCAAATAGCAATCTGTTCGGAACTTTCGGTTAATAGCTGACGAACTAATTCTTGAAATGCTTGGATTAACGCCGCGTATGGAATATTGCGCTTAAACTGGTCAAACTTACCCGCAATAAAATATCCCCTAGCTGCTACAATTGGTTTATGAACTTCATTGACGATTGAAGTTTTACCAATCCCGGAATAACCGGAAACTAACATCATTTCGGTAGCACCGAGGCTGACTCGTCCAAAGGCATCTAGAAGAATTTGGACTTCGGTTTCTCTACCATAAAGCTTCTGGGGAATGAGTAATTGGTTGCCGCGATCGCGTTGACCGATCGGAAAATTTTCAATCTTTCCAGTTGTCTGCAATTGCTGCAAACAAGTTTCTAGGTCAAATTTTAATCCCGCCGCACTTTGATATCGGTCTTCCGCATTTTTTGCTAACAGTTTCATCACTATATCTGAAACCGCTTGAGGAATTTCTGCTACCTCTTTAGGTGGGACGGGTTGTTTGGCAATATGACAGTAAACCAACTCCATCGGATCGGTGGTATTAAATGGCAACTGGTTGGTCAGCATTTCATAGAAAGTCACTCCCAAAGAGTAGAAGTCGGTGCGGTAGTCAATTGCTCGATTCATTCTCCCTGTTTGTTCGGGTGACATATAAGCGAGAGTCCCTTCTAGCAAGTTGGGATTGACAATACTTTGCTGTTCTTTGGGTAAGGCGATCGCGATGCTAAAGTCAGTTATTTTGACTTCCCTCGTTTCGGGGTTGATGATGATATTGCTAGGTTTAATATCTTTATGTATAATCCCTACTTTATGGAGTTGACCGATCGTTTCTGCTAAAGAAATCGCCAGAAGTAAAAACTCTTGTAAGTGAATTTTTATATTTTTCAATAATTGGCTAACAGATTGACCGCCAAAGTCTTCTAAGACTAAAGCAAAGCTATTCTCATAGTTAACCAGGTTATAGGGCTTAACAATTCCTGAAACGTCTAATTTTTGGGGAATGGCATATTCTTGTCTAAAGCGAGTAATCTCTTCAATGTTCGGATATTCATCTTTAATCATCTTGAGAATAACTGGCTGGCGATCGCGCTCTCTGATTCCTCGGTAAACAACTGTTCTGTCTCCTTCATAAAGTGTCTCTGCAATTGTGTAGCCGGGGAGAATAATCATATTTTTACTTTTTTTGTTTAAATATAAAAAGACTAGAGGTCAGGATGACCTAGTTTACAGTAGCTTTGACCTCTAACCTTCTTAAATATATTATCGTTGCTCTCAGATCGATTTTAATTCTTTCTCAAAGTGAGGGTACACCTTTTCATCAAACAGATCCTGAATCTCTTGCGATCGCTTCTGAGCCACTAATTCCTGATAATCCTCCCTCACAGGCACGTTGTAGCTAGCTTGGCGGCGTCCAATACTTGGCAACCACGTCGTGTGCAAAGTTAACCCAAAGTTCAGAGAGGAATCGCTCAGTTTCCACTGCGGCCCCTGCTTGAGAGCCCAAGCCTCGAAAATCCAGATCTCGTAGGTATTGTTCAACCAAACCGTGCAGGTAATGTAACCATCCGTTGAACTGTTACCATCACCGCGCGGTATAAACTGGGGCGAAAGACCGATACAACCAGGAGGAAATTCATAGGAATCGGCAATCTTCATCGATTCAGTTGAAGAAGTATTCATCCGGAACAAGCTACTTGGTCTGCCTTCTTCTTTGGCAATTCTGAGCAATTCCTCTAGTGGCACTTCTCTGGACGGATAGTCTTTGAAGAAATCAACCATAAACTTACTGACTAGATCCTTCCAGAGTCCCAAAGATATCCAGTAGATATTATCAAGCTTACCTGGCGGCATGGTGGGATAGAGATCCGAAGGAAGTCGGTCAAGATAAGCATAAAGTGCTACTCCCCAAGTACATTTGCACTCTTCTGCTTCAGGGATAAATTTCTCTGGAATAACCTTCTGTTCAATGATTTCTCCAGTTTCTCCGTTAATGACGTAGCGTCCGACGCGACTGATGTCCATCTCGCTCTGTTCCATCCCGTGTGGGCGAGGTAACTTAGGGTCAAAATAAGGAGAGTCATCATAGGCACGTATCCATTCAGACACATCCCAAGCACAAGTATGTGCTGCATGGAGGGTAATCAGTTGTTCGGGATTGTCGTAATCTACGAGAAAATGGGTCACCTCTAGGGGAATTTCTACTTTTTGCACAGTCACTGTTGGCACATCTTCGTTGCGATCGCTAACTCCAGATTTTTTGCCTTTGGTTAAGCGATCGCGAGGTATGAGATAGACAGGAGTTGTTGCTAACTCCATGACATCCAGTTTTTTTCGCAACCATTCTTCTAATCTTTTGTTTTCCGGAAAAGGGTTGTTAATTATCTGCTCTATCCCTGTTCTGAAAGAGGTATCTACAATTACCACGTAATCTTGAGAGAATCCAATTTGGTGAATGCTTTGCTTAATTTTGACAGGCGAACCATCAGGCAATACTAGCTGCCATCGCTCTAGTTCTCCTTTACCATCCCAGCGCATTAGATAGATAAAATCTTCTGGAAGCTTGAATTTTTCCAGATATGGTCTAGCTGGTGGAAAAACTTTTTTTACTTGTTTCGTTAGTTTATTTGCCGTATTAGTTACGGTGCCGAGAAAAGTTTTTAATGACATCCCATAATTGACCGTGAACATTTCGCTTTTGCGAACGTCAAATACGGGGTGAGCAGTGCTAAGCACGGGTGAAAAGGGAAAATTCAGGCACTGCAAGGGAAAATTTAGCTCAATTTCTCCTCGCCACTCTTTGTTCCAGCCTACAGGAGTTGCCACTTCAAGAGTTGCCGTATCAATTTCGTAATGACGACCTGCATCATAGGCAACTAGCAGGCGTTCTTGGGAGTCCTCAGCAAATTTCATTGGCAGGAAGGCAATACTTAAATCGTTGCGAGAGCCAAGACACCAAGAAAACCTGATGATGCCATGATTGCGGAATTGATACTTGGCATATTTTTCACCAGGTTGGCTTGCTTTATCCGCATAGTAATCTGGTGGCCTGATAATCCGTGTAGTTAATAAAACTTCACCTTTTTGCTGGAAGTCGAATCGGTAAATCATACCATCGCCGCTTAAGAATGAGTCTCCATTTGTAAAGGGAAGACCTCCTGATTTAATGGTTCCGACGGGTGCAATGATAAAGACATGACCCCGCAAGTCATCTGGTAAGTCTTTCTCACCCATCTTGGTAATATTTAGTTTGATGTCGGTGAGTTCATCCCGTTTAGCTTTGACAAGCGATTCGGGAACTGGGGGACAGCCTGCTTTGGTATTGCTTTTAGTGGGTTCGTTCATATCACTCTCCAGAGTTAAAATGTAATAATGGTAACAGTGTAGATCAGTATTTGATTTATGAATGGGAAATGAGGACTGTAACTTAGATACTATTTTTGATAAAGATTTGATATCAATTCTTCCATCCCCTGCGTCAAAGCGCCATTGGAATCGACATTAACTTATTATCGGCTCTCTCGTACTTATGGTGATAACGCAAGCTAATAATTTAGCACGATCGAAAGTTTCAACGTTCAGATTTTAGATACTTAGTATCATCTGCTACTTTTAAGACCAAGCATCGGGGAGAGCCGAGGAAAAAATTATGTGATTAATTGATGTTTGCATCGACACTGATGTCATGAATGCTGCACTGGGGCAAGCGTAACAAGTCGCTTTAGCTGTCATATCAAGGTGCGACTCGGCTAAAATGTGGCGCGCCACATTTCTGGGGCAACTGTTCAATTAATGCCATGATATAAATGTGTGGCAATGCTCATACTGACGATCGCCACTAACCAACAACCAATTTGGGCTAGAACTACCAGAAGGTTGCCAGCCTCTGCGCTCTCAAATCGGTTCTATAAAACCGACACATAATGACGATAATTTTAACCAACGACGACGGCATAGATGCTCCGGGCATTCAAGCACTTTTGCAGGCTGTAGAAGGCAAAACAATTATGGTGGCTCCGCAGGGGCAATTGTCCGGCTGCGGGCATCAGGTGACGGCTCACAGTCCGATTCATGTCGATCGCCGATCGTCTGTGGAATATGCTGTAGGAGGAACACCGGCAGATTGCGTGCGTATTGCTCTTCATCACGTTTGTGCGAAGCCGGATTTGGTGCTTTCAGGTATTAACGCGGGCGGCAATTTGGGGGTTGACGTGTACATTTCGGGTACGGTTGCGGCTGTGCGGGAAGCAGCCATGCACGGTATTCCGGGAATCGCAATTTCCCACCGGATTAAAAGGCCGCTCGAAATAGACTGGGATGTCGCTACTCGCTGGACATCGCGAGTGTTGGCGGATTTGCTGAACCGGGAACCAAAGTCGGGGTGTTTCTGGAATGTGAATTTGCCGCATTTAGCGCCGGGAAGTGCGGAACCGGAAATTGTGTTTTGCCAGCCTTCGACGCAGCCGCTGCCGGTGGTTTACCGGATGGAGGGAGAATACTTTTATTATGCCGGAGAATATGGAGCGCGCGATCGGGCGGCGGGGACTGATGTTGACGTGTGTTTTGGGGGTAATATTGCGGTGACAGAGATATCGCTTTGATCATTTCGGCGATGGGATCAAACTATATTTTTTGCATTGTTTGCCCAAAAAAGCGTCAAGCGCTCGGCTCATCAAAACTTAGGATAGGAAGCAATTTCTTAAGAATCTCAGCGGCTTCAGCCCGCTTGAGTTTCAACTTACAGGTTTGAATTTAGAGCGGAATCTCGATCGCAAATTCTGCTCCTTCTCCCGGTGCAGAAATACAGCTTAACTTACCCCCGTGCTTTTCCACCACAATCGAATAACTAATTGACAATCCCAAACCCGTACCACTTCCCACCGGCTTCGTCGTAAAAAAGGGATCGAATATCTTATTGATTACCGACTGTTCCATACCCAGACCATTGTCAGCAATGCTGACTACCAAATTCTGATAATCATTAACTAAAGTCCGAATAATAATGGTGGGTTCTTTGTTCCAGTCAGCACAATTTTTCTGTGCATCTCGCAAAGCATCTATGCCATTACTGATAATATTCATAAATACCTGATTAATTGCCGATGCGTAGCACTGGACTAAAGGCAATTCACCATATTGTTTAATCACTTGAATCTCTAGAGCTTCACCATTAGATTTTAGCCGATGCTGCAAAATCAACAAAGTGCTCTCAATTCCAGAATGAATATCTACAGGTTTGATTGCCGCTTCATCGTGGCGGGAGAAGTTTCTGAGAGAATTAACTATTTTGCGAATGCGTTCACTGCCAATTTTGATAGAATTAAGAATTTTAGGAAGATCGTGTTCTAAAAAAATGAGATCGATTATGGCGGCTTCTTCTTCAATTTCAGATGGTGGCTGCGGATAGTATTTCTGATAAAGGTGTAATAAACTTATTAGGTTTTGGACATCCTCTTGCAGATATTTCAAGTTACCATGAATAAAGTTGACCGGATTATTAATTTCATGGGCAATTCCTGCAACTAACTGACCTAAGCTAGACATTTTCTCTGCTTGTATTAGGTGTGATTGCGTTTGTTGAAGTTCACTCAATGCCTGCTTTAAATGTTGTGCTTGAATTTGGGATAAAGAAGTCAGTTCTTTCTGAACCTCTAGTGATGCTTGAAGCTGATTTTTCTGCTTAGTTAATTCTTCTGTAAGGCTTTGAACTTCCCGAATTGCTGTTTGGCTAGTTTGTTGCAAAAACAAAAAATCGGGAGTCAGATCGTGGATTGGAAAGTCTTTCAACTTAACCGCTAATTTCGAGAGTAGGCTTGAGTCGGGAGTCCACACAGAGCAGATAAAGAGGATCACCCGCTCCTCTTTCAGAGCGACCATTTGCCCCTTTAATCGTAGAGAGTTATGTCGGGATTCCAGAATAAATAATGATTTGAGTTTTTGCTGAATAGTCAAAAAGTTAAATGCGATCGCTGGCTGATGAATTTGAAAATGTCGATCTATCTGTTCACCTAATAATGGTATTTGATGAGTCCGTTGTAATACTTCGCCAACTTGGACAACCTCCAGATTGTGATTAAATCCTATATGAAATGGAAATATATCGCAAAACATCTGGGGATTCAGTGTATATAGCGGCTTAGTCATGAATCATTTACAATCTCTTCCGATCTGTACTCAATCCGAAATATGTCATGGTCGAATCCTGCTTCACGGGATTGAGTGTGTGCGATCTCAACTGCTGTCTCGAAGCGATCGCCCAAACCTTTAACTAACCCGACTACCATTGGTGCGAAACCTTCCCGTGTAGAGCGATAATGCAGCTCGATCGCATCTCTGGCAACTTCTGTACATTCAAAAGATGGTGGTCGCAACTTAGGGAATTGCACCCCAATCCGAATATGTAAATCATCTAGATTTTCTAGAAATTCGGGTAATGTATCTCCAGCCATATCTAGTATTTCTTGATAACCCGCAGTCGCAGTAAATTTAACCCAGTATTCGCCAAATGCCTGCATAATTTCTGCACCCGACAAGCCAAGCACTTCACTGGCAGATTTAACTAGACGATGAGTCAAATCATCAGGATAAGCTTCTAAAATGAGAAATTGCTCGTCTAGGACTTGCGCTTTCTGCTTAATTTTTTCCCAAGTAGCTTCATCAAAACGATCGCATACCATGTCTTGAATCCCACGATTAACTAAACCATACATTTCAACTGCCTCCAGTTATACTGGTAATTTACTTTTATCGTAATTGCTCAACTAGGGGAAAAAAGGGAGCCATGAAGAGAGAGGGCTTTTTGAATAGCTTGATAAGCAGTTAAG
>NZ_JAUBQM010000093.1:0-24469 GCF_036701245.1 Microcoleus sp. Pol14D4 | reverse complement strand
TCTGCTGCCTATCTTTTTTTACCACAAGTTGGCTCAATCCTTACTAACTATGGGTTTGGGGCGGGTCGTCACCCCCCAGGTATTAATTACCAATGCCAATTTTTAATGCCCAATTTTTAATTCTCTATTTTTAATTTCGAGTATCGGAAGCCCCAAGATTATAAGAAACTTTCGACGGTTCAACAGTTACTACTTCCGAAATAGATTGTTCGGCTGCTACCTCTAAAGTTGGCAGTGGTAGATGTTTCATTTCCCACACTTTCAACAAAATTAGATATTCATAAAAAGCTTGCAGCGTGCACCAAGCCAATCCCGCTTGGCCGTCAAGAAATCCGCCCAGTAAAATATACATATAGAAAAAGCGCACCACAGGCCGCAAAGGCAACCGCAAAGAAAAATCTTTCAAAGCGCGGCGCCTTTCCACCTCCGACGCGCCAAACAATAAATCCCACCAATTTACTTGACCAGCTTCTAATTGACGGAGAGTTTCAGCAGCCTCGTCAGTCGAGTAGCGGTTGTGCTTTTCAATCCAGCGGGAAAGACCTTTGCTGCAAGTATAGTGAGGGTAAGTTTCCTTCAAAAAGTGAGTAGGCCCGTTGCAGACTTCCCGTTCCGTGTGACCGTAGTCAGTAAACCACACTCGGTCTTTGCGAAAGAGACGCATTTGATAGCGGGGATATTGAGTGCTGCGGCGAATCCAGCGCTCCATAAATATTACTTTTTCAGCTACGTAATAGCCGATATATTCTTGACTTTCGATCGCCCTTAAGCATTCAGCAAACAGTGCAGGTGTCATCCGCTCGTCAGCTTCGAGGATGTAAACCCATTCGTACTTGCACGGGACTTCTTGGAGCATCCAAGTCCGCTGGCGTCCGTGAGTTTCAAAGCGGTGCTGCACTGTTTGCACGGCATAGTTCTGAACAATCTCAAGGGTGCGATCGGTGCTGAAAGAATCAACTACAATGATATCGTCACAAAGCAGTGCCGATTCAATGCAAGCGGCGATATCAATCTCTTCGTTGTAAGTCAGAATATAAATTGAGAACATTCCCAGCTTTCAGTAAGGGCAAACTATTGGGTAAACAAACTATTTCTCAGGGATGTCTCGACCAGCGCAATCCCTGCCAGCGCCGGTCAATTTTTGCGGCGGCCGAACCGCAGAATTCCCATACTTCTCAATCCCGTCCAACCAACAGTAATGTAGCCGATCGCTAGCAGCAAACTGGTGATTCCCGTCTGCAAACTCGAATTTCTCGATCGAGTTCTTAACTCTTTCTCTTTTTGTTGCTTGCGGGTGCGAATCTCGTTACGAGCTTGAGTCGGAAGTGCTTGAGCTTGCTGTTCCAGGAACTTGTCAACGGCTTTCGGGTCAGTTTTCGACTCCTCAAGCACAGCTTTCAATTCCTTGGGAACCTCTGGACTCTTGAGTGCTTGTTGCAGCTTCCCGTTGTCTTCCAGCAGCGCCCCTATCTGGGTGCGACGCTGGCTTTTGAGCTGTTCTACCTGAGCTTTAAATTGAGGGCTTTTAAGTTGTGCCTCAAGTTGACCTTCCGCTTGTCCGGCTTCTTGATCGACTTGAGCCAGAGCATCCTTGAGTTCCAAACGAGTATTGTTGAGGTGAACGGGAACCAGAGATAGGTAAACTAGACCTAACAAGCTGGAAATCAACAGCGCCCAGAATCGCAAGTCCAGCCAAACATTGCGTCGCTCAAGAGAGACTCCACTGCTGCTGTCCACCCAAAAGCCAGTCATCAGCAGGGCGATACCCATCAAAGGAATAATGCCCCTGTCAACTATCTGAATTGCTGCGGCAAGCTGCCAGCCTCGATTGAGAAAGTCCGAAGTTTCTCCCGGCAGCAACAGAACAATGCACTGAAGCAAAGCAGAGAGAATCAAGATAATCCCGACTACTTTTAGAGTTCGAGCAGCTACTGAAGAAAATTGACGGCTATTACTTGCTTTCATAATTCGTGTTAGATAATTCTACACCGTTAGATTCAAGGGGGTAGTTGAGTGGATTTTGTTGAACGAGTTTAGCTATTTTCCACCAAAATAGCTGCTTCGGGTACCGAACTCGACTTTCCTCTGGGTTTTCACAGGCTGCGGTTGCGAGCCAAAAGGTCGAGTTTCTGCACAGCTATAGAGAGTTGGACACAGGAGGCTGTGCGCTTCTGGGTTGGCCGTAAAGCTTCGTCCAGATTGCGCCCAGAAACGGCAGCAAGCAACTGCTGGCTTCTTCTATAGTCTGACGAATCCAGCGTAAAGATAAGTTCTGCACGCTTGGGTTCTAGCTTTTAACTAGCTTTCGCTCGCGCGGGGGTGTCAGAAATAAGAGACACAGGAGGAGCGCGTTTCGTTGGGTTTCACCCCCTAGGGCTCTCACTCCCCGATCGCCTGCCCGATGCGGTGGAACTCTCATCCCTTGTCTTATAGTAATTGATATAAGAGAGGGCGGGAATAAATAATTGTTTACCAACCTTTTTAACCTCCAATTACCAACAGCAGGATATGGCAGTTACCGATAGGCGACTACCGGTTTTTTACTGGGAATTATGTTTTCTAAATTTGCTTCGTTTTCGGTAATATTTACTTATGTAATAGGGCTAAAAAATTACGATCCACTAATTAAAGTTTAGTCACAGATAACTATTAATTAGTGGAAGATTGATTGATGAATTTTTAAATAACGAAACTGCAAAGGATCACATTTTTTGGTAGGATAATTTTGAGCGCTGTTCAAATTGGGTGGTAATGACTGCAATGATTTCTGATGTTTATACGTTGAGAGAACTTGAAAGATTGATCGCATCCGATCCGGACAAGTGGCGTCCGATCGTGTTTACTAACGGCTGCTTCGATATCCTGCACTGCGGTCACGTCCGCTATTTGCAGGCGGCAAAAAATTTGGGGCGATCGCTCGTGGTGGGATTGAATAGCGACGCCAGCGTGCAAGCTATCAAACCGCAGCAGCCGGGATTGCCACCCCGCCCGATCGTACCGGAAAATCAGCGAGCCGAAGTGTTAGCCGCTCTCAAACCAGTAGACGCCGTAGTAATTTTTTCCGAGATTACAGCAACTAAACTGATAAATATCCTGAAGCCTGATATATACGTTAAAGGAGGCGACTATCAAGTCGAAACTCTGCCGGAAGCACCGGCCGTTATCGCCGGAGGTGGCAAGATTTCCTTGATCGAAATAGAAGTTCCGAGTTCTACCAGTGCGATCGTCAAACGCATTTTACAATTAGGTACTTAACCCTCGATCGCAAACAGCAAACAGTGAGCTAAACTCAGAAGTTGCCCCATCAAAAAACACGCTTTGTACGCGCATACAAAGCTATCCCGTAGGGAATCGCTCGTACAACTTCATCCCAATTGCTAAGCAGGAGATAATTTTAATGGAACTCACAAGCAATAACACGATCGCGGAAATCATACAAAGACACAAAGCAGAGTTACTAGCAGACTGGCTCAAAGAACTGCAAAATACCGGGCTGCGGCGGGACGACTTGATGAGAGCCAAAGAACTGCGCTCCGAGTGTCAAGAGTTCCTGCAATTGCTCCACATTGCAGTCGGGCACGGTAACTTTAGCGACATCCAGACACCCGAATGGGAAAATATGCGGGTGCTGCTAGCAGAAGTTTCGCGATCGCGCGTTCAGAGAGGCTTTACTCCCTCAGAGATAGCGAGTTTCATTTTATGCTTCAAAAAGCCATTGTTTGATCGGCTTTGTCACGAACTGACAGAAAACCGCGACGCACTTGTCGAACAACTTTGGCTTTCCACCAGTTTATTAGACCAGCTTGGCCTTTGGGTGACAGAAATTTTTCTCAAAGCTCGCGAAGAAGTCATCGAACGCCAGCAGCAAGAAATGCTCGAATTGTCAACACCCGTAGTCAAACTTTGGCAAGGCATTCTCGCTTTACCAATGATCGGGACTCTCGACAGTGCCCGCACTCAAATAGTAATGGAAACTCTGTTGCAAGAAATCATGGAAACTGGCTCAGAATTTGCGATTTTAGACATTACAGGCGTGCCGACTGTTGACACTTTAGTTGCTCAACATTTATTAAAAACTGTAGCCGCCGCCCGTTTAATGGGTACTGAGTGCATCATCAGTGGCATTCGCCCGCAAATAGCTCAAACCATAGTTCACTTGGGAGTTGACTTGCAGGATATTCTCACAAAAGCTACTTTAGCAGATGCTTTTAAAGTTGCGTTGCAGCGCCAAGGTTTAACTATAAAAAATCTTCAAGAGGAAAAATAAACATATTACAGCCTGAGATGAACACTCAAGTAAAACTCAACAAGTAGGTGAATTTGTGGAACGAATACCGATTCTTCAAATGGGAGAATTTTTGCTAGTAACAATTCAAGTAGATATGCACGATCGCTTAGCAATGACCCTGCAAGATGACCTGACAAACCGCATCGTCAAAACAGGCGTGAAAGGTGTTTTAATAGAAATCTCTTCCCTCGAAATAGTAGATTCTTTTATCGGTCGCATTATAAATAATATCGCTAGTATGTCGCGAATTTTAGATGCGGAAACAGTTGTGGTCGGGATGCAGCCAGCGGTTGCTATTACGCTCGTTGAGTTGGGGCTGTCCCTGACAGGAGTTCGCACGGCTTTAAGCGTTGAAAAGGGCATGATTTTGTTGCGAAAATCCTTGGGTTTTTCTCCTAACGAGAATGCGCGAGCAGTTGATAAATTGTCCCCTGACTGAGGCACAGGCAGTCATGAAACCTAGTTTGTTTGTAGATACCTTGTTGAGAAACTGAAGATTTCTTAGGAGAGGGCTTACGCACTCAAGGGGGTTAAATCAAGGGTTTGAGATTCCTGCACTATCTTCTCTTTTGAGAGAAAATCGTAGTAAGTGCGTAAGTCCTATTAGGAGAAACTAAGTTGATGATCGTAAGTCCTATATTTTGGGGAGAAGTTATATTTTGGTACAGTAGCCGCCATGTCAAAACGTGAGACACTAGAAATCCGATCGTCATCCGATATAGTCCACGTCCGACAGCAAGTGCGAACTTGGGCTGTAGCAATGGGATTCGGTTTGCTAGACCAAACAAAAATCGTTACCGCAGCCAGCGAACTCGCCCGCAATACTGTAGAGTACGGCAAAGGGGGAACTGTAACTCTCGAAACGCTCCAATTAGGAACCCGCAAAGGGCTGAGGCTGATATTTGAAGACAAGGGCCCGGGAATTCCAGACATCGAATTAGCAATGACCGACGGTTATACTTCTAATCACGGTTTGGGTTTGGGGCTCAGTGGTTCCAAGCGGTTGATGCACGAATTTGAGATTGTTTCCAAAGTGGGTAAGGGGACTAAAATTGCGATCGTCCGCTGGCGGTGAGGAAGTAATACGATTTGAGAGTTGAGATTTTAAATTACAGCATTGGGATTGACTGAGGACGATCGGGGTTTGGAGCTTGCGTATAGTTGTATTATTTTTTAAATTGGTATAAAGAGTAACCAGCAAAGCCAAGAAGTGATTCTTGGAATCCCACACCATACCCGGAGAGGGTTGGCGTATGGAGGATTTCATTATGAGAACTGATAAAAAATGATAGATGCCGTAGCCTTGCCCGTAACAGAAGAAAGTCAAGTCGGAGAAGCGCGGCGAATCGCAGTCGCCCTGGCGGCCGAAGTCGAATTTAATGATACCGATCGCGGTAAAGTGGCAATTGTTACCACCGAAGCAGCAAAAAACGTGGTCAAGCACGCCCGCGAAGGAGAACTTTTGCTGCGAACATCAAAAACAGCGGCAGGATATAGCATTGAAATAGTAGCGCTAGACCGGGGCCAAGGAATGGCAAATGTCGCGCTGTGTATGCGGGACGGTTTTTCTACAGCGGGAAGCCCTGGAACAGGACTGGGGGCAATTAAACGCCTCTCTACTTTTTTTGATATTCATTCTGTACCAAAACTGGGGACAGCCTTATTAGCGCGGCTGGAACCGACCCAAAATAGCCGGGAAGCCTTCCAAAACAGCAATTACTTGGAATTTGGGGTCATCCACTTGCCGAAAGTAGGAGAGCAAATTTGCGGCGATTCCTGGGCGGCGGAAAATCACCTTGACAAAAACCTGATTTTAGTTGCTGACGGGCTCGGATACGGGGATTTGGCGGAGGAAGCGTCTCGCGAAGCAGTGCGCGTATTTCAAGAAAACGCCAAACTCGGGCCGAAAGCAATTTTAGAGAAGGCGCACGCTGCTTTAAAAAATACCAGAGGAGCGGCTGCGGCGATCGCCCAAATCGATCGTACCCAACAAACAGTTTGTTTTGCCGGAATTGGCAACATCAGCGGTGTAGTGGTCACAGATAACCAAAGCCGCACCATGGTTTCCTACAATGGCACAGTTGGACATATGATGCGAAAAGTAGCAGAATTTGTTTATCCTTGGTCGCAGCAGTCCCTACTCATCATGCACTCCGACGGTTTGGCGGCGCAGTGGAATTTAAACCGCTACCCGGGTTTAGCCTCCAGACATCCTGCTTTAATCGCAGCCGTGCTCTACCGGGACTTCAAACGCACTCGCGATGACATGACAGTTATAGTAGCCAAGGTGAGAGAAGCAGCGTGAGTTACCCAATCCTGACGACGGAAGTCCGTTTTGAACAAGACATCGTACAAGTACGGCAAAGAGCTCGCCAAATTGCTAAAGGGCTGGGATTCGATTCCCAAGTACAAACCCGCATCGCCACAGCAGTTTCCGAAATTGCCCGCAATGCTTTCAAATATGCAGGCGGTGGCAAAGTAGAATTCATTGTGGAAGGGGAATCGCCCCAAATTTTTCGGACTCGGATTTCCGACACGGGGCCGGGAATTGCTGATTTAGCGGCTGTGTTAAGCCCCAATTTTCGGTCGCAAACCGGCGCGGGACTTGGTTTAGCAGCAGCGAAACGGTTGATGGACGAAGTGAAAATCGACTCGGCGCCCGATCGCGGAACGGCTGTACAATTAATTAAACAGTTTTCCAAAAATATGCCGGCGCTAAGTGCGATCGAACTAAATCAATTAGTTGACAAACTAGCGCGCCAAATTCCCGAAGATCCCTATGCCGAAATTCAGCAGCAAAATCAAGAATTACTACGCACTTTAGACGAACTCCGCCAGCGTCAAGAAGAACTCGTACAATTAAATCAACAACTAGAAGATACCAATCGCGGAGTCCTGGCACTTTACGCTGAATTGAACGATAAGGCCGAATCTCTCCGGCGCGCCAGCGAACTCAAAACCAGCTTTCTCTCCAATATGAGCCACGAGTTTCGCACTCCGCTAACGGCAATTATGAGCCTTTCCGAAATCTTGTTAAATCGCCTCGACGGAGAACTTTCAGCCGAACAGGACAAGCAAGTAAATTACATTTACAAATCCGCCGAGTCTCTCGCAGAACTTGTCAACGACTCGTTAGATTTAGCCAAAGTCGAAGCCGGAAAACTAACTGTTCGCTTGGCTGATTTTGCAGTCGAAGATTTGTTCAGCGCCCTGCGAGGAATGATGCGCCCCCTGCTTCCCCCAAACTCTGCCGTTTCTCTAATTTTTGAAGATCCTCTCGAACTTCCAATCCTCACCACCGACGAGGGAAAAGTTTCTCAGATTTTGCGAAATCTGATTTCTAATGCCCTCAAATTTACCGAAGCAGGTGAAGTTCGAGTTGCTGCGGAAATAGGAGATGAGGGAACAGTTACTTTTTCAGTGGCAGATACGGGCATTGGCATTTCTCCACGCGACCAAAGGCGGATTTTTGAAGAATTTGTCCAAATAGAAAATCCCTTGCAGAATGGCGTCAGAGGCACGGGATTGGGATTGTCTCTGTGCAAAAAACTGGCGGAATTTCTGGGGGGAAGCATTGAAATCACAAGTTCACCCGGAGTGGGTTCGACTTTTTTTGTCACACTGCCGATTCTGTATCCTGGAGAGGAAGAAAACCCTTTGGAAATGTCCGCTGCTAAGGGAGATGAAATATCGCCCAAAAGCGCACATTCTCGTCGTAGCTTGCGGGGCTCCGGGCGATCGCCAGCGGCGGATTCAGCAGCAAAAGTTTTGATTGGGGAGGATGAAGAGAGTTTTTCGGTATTTGCGGAAAAACTTGCTGGCAGAAATTCATTGTACTGCGATATAGGTCGCCAACGGTGCTGAACGTTTGGGTGCGGCTGCTCTTTGAGCAACCGCAAGCAATTTTTATCGACATTATGATACCGGATCTGACGGAGTTTGAGGTTTGGGAAGGGTTGAAATGCGATCGAACTACTTGTCAAATACCTGCTATCGTGATGAATTCAAAACATTTTGGGTTACATCACTTTTTTGCTGTGCGGGATGCTAGGCCTGCACGGGGAAAAATATTATTCCGATGCGAAGAGAAACGATATCAGGAATTGTAGCTTTTGAGGACTGAAGTCCGATGCTGCGAACCTAATTATATTTTTTTCACTGAATTTTATATGATTCGTAAGAGAGTTAATTTATAGCAAGCAAGATTTATTTAATTTGCAACAGCATTTAACCTTTGTGCTGTAAAATGTAGCAGTTCTCAGTAGCCGACTATATAGTAGGGACTTACCGAGGGCCTATTTTCGTGTGGGCGATCGGCTAAAATCCATGATAAATCTCGTTCTTAGCAAAGTTTCGATTAATAAAAATAATGCAACAGTAGGCCCGTAATCCAAACCCATACAAAATAAGCCATTCCCAAATCTAAAATCTAAAATCTAAAATCTAAAATCTAAAATGGTATGACTTTCATCTCCCTTCAATATGCCCTGTTTCTGTTAGTTTTGTTCGCGGCTTACTGGTTGGTTCCGCTGCGGTGGTGGCGGCTGTTTATCATGTTGGCGGGTAGTTTAATTTTTTACGCTTCGCTGCAAATTTGGTACATTCCTCTGCTGTTAGTCGGTGCTTTGTTTAATTACTGCTTGGCGATGGCAATTGGGGAACCTCTGGATTGGCGGATTGCTAATGAATCTTGGAACCGCCGCCGTTTGTTACTGCTGTGGATAGGAATCTCGCTGAATGTGTTGCTGCTTCTGGGCTTTAAGTATGTGCCTTTTCTATTAAGTTCGATCGGCACTTTGTTCAATTGGCCTTTAGCTATCGACGGAGCTGACTGGGTGAAAAGTCACGTCATCGCACCCCTGGGATTAAGTTTCTTTTGCTTTGAGTGCATTGCTTATTTGATTGACGTGTACCGAGGCGCGCCTGCTGCTACTTCGCTGCTGCACTTTGCTGCTTACAAGTTGTTTTTTCCAAAACTGATTTCCGGCCCGATTACTCGGTATCACAACTTGATATATCAACTGAAAACCCAGCAATTTCCGACCCCCGATCGCATTTCTGAGGGACTTTGGACGATCGCCTTTGGTGCAGTAAAAAAAGGTCTTTTCGCAGATAACTTGGGAATTTATGTCGATTTAAGCTTTACCAACTTGCAGCGGGCGGGTAGCGAGGATTTGTGGCTGGCGATTTTTGCTTACGGGCTGCAACTTTATCTCGATTTTAGTGGCTATGTTGACATGGCGCGCGGTACTGCTTTGCTACTGGGTTGGTATTTGCCGCCAAATTTTGATTTTCCTTATTTTAGTGCCAGCATAGCTGATTTTTGGCGGCGCTGGCACATGACTTTAGGTGATTGGCTACGCAATTATTTGTATTTTCCTTTGGGTGGTTCGCGAGTCGGTTTGTGGCGCACTTGTCTGAATTTGTCCCTGGTCATGTTAATTGCGGGAATGTGGCACGGGGCAGCTTGGGGATTTATTGTGTGGGGGGGTTTGCACGGTTTAGCTTTGGCGGTTCACAGGCTGACTGATGTAGTGTTTAAGCGGTTGCGGATCGAGTTTTTGTGGGAAAATCCGATCGGGATTGCGATCGGTTGGCTGTTGACTCAGGCGATGGTTTTTGGTAGTTGGATATTTTTCCGTCTTCCAGATTTAAAGGATTCTGGATGGGCGATTTCGCATTTGTGGGGACACACTGCTGACGTGCAGTTTGCTGAGAAAGTTTATGGCGAAGCTTTGGGTTTGGAAAGAGTGCATTTAACTTGGATGTTGGCGGCTTTGGCTGCGGCGATGCTGGGGAATTATGCGTTGAGTCGGGGTTTGAAATTGGAGTTAAATTGGCCGCTGAAATTGGTGTTAGTGCCGCTTTGTTTGTATGCGGTTTGGGTGTTGGCTCCCGAAGGGGGTTTGCCTTATATTTATTTTGATTTTTAGGGCATTATAGCAGAAGGAAGTTCGGCAACGGATTCTGTAACGGATGTAACGGATGTCATGAAGAAGGAAGTTTGGCAACGGATGTAACGGATGTAACGGATGTCATGAAGAAGGAAGAAGCAATAAAATCAATCGTTTCAGCCATTAACAACGTCCTAACCGTCTTCGCTGTTGCTATATTTGATTTTCCTTTTATTCCCTGTAAGGTGGGCCGAAGTGATTCCCCGCTTTGGTGCGCGGCGCCCACCCTAGAAATCACAGTCAACAGTCAACAATCATCTCGATCCTGCATCCTACAACTGATAAGAACACCAGTCACTCCAGCTACCGACATAAAGTTTAGCATCGGGAATTCCAGCGATTTCTAAAGACAGTAAATTAACGCAAGCCGTCACCCCGGAACCGCAATAAACAATAATTTCTTCGGCTTTTTCTAATTCTGTCCACCGCTGTTTTTGTTCGGATGCCGATCGCACTTTTCCAGTTTCATCCGTCACCCCTTGCCACGGATAGTTAACCGCACCCGGAATGTGACCTGCAATGGGGTCGATCGGCTCCCGCAAACCTTGATATCTCTCACTTTCTCGCGAATCAACCAAAACCTTTCCGGGTAAGTCTTTACGCTCTTTTACCGCCTCAATATCTACCGCCAAATCCGGCTGCAAGTGAGGAACTAATTTACCCTCACGGGGTTCTGGCAAAATATTTGTTACCGGATAGCCCGCCGCTTTCCATGCGCTGAAACCGCCGTCTAACAAAGCCACTTTGCTGTGTCCCATATACCGCAGCAGCCACCACAAACGAGCCGCAAAAGCTAGCCGTGAATCGTCATAAGCTACGACTAAAGTTTCTTGTGAATTAATACCGATCGCGCTCAACTTCTCAGCTAATTCTTCAATATTTGGCAGTGGATGTCTACCGCCGTGTTTGCCCACTGAACTCGCGAGATCGCGGTTTAAATCTAAATAGAAAGCTCCCGGAATGTGACTTTCTTGATATTGTTGTTGTCCCAATTCAGGGTCTGCCAGGGAAAACCGACAGTCAATGATTACAACTTGCGGATTGTCGGTATTGGCGGCTAACCATTCAGGAGAAACGATTAAAGTGTTGTCAGTCATAATTATTCAAATCTATATTTTAACATTATCTAGAAGGAGATTTTTTCTCTGGTTCTGCTTTTTGGTCGGAAGGAGATTTCTTAGAATTTGCTTTCTCTGAAGCTCTATTTTCAGAATTGGATTTTTTAGGAGTTGCTTTTTCCGAAGTTTCTTTGGGCGAATTGGATTTTTTAGGAGTTGCTTTTTCCGAAGGTAATTTTTCGGCTGGTGCGGGAGTTGGAGTTGGCAGAGGAGGAGTTACTGCTGCTTCTTGAGCGTAAAGTAGATATTTCTGATACTCGATCACTTTTGCTTGAGCTAGTTGATGGTTGGGGCTAGAGACTGGTACTCTTCTCATTAATGAAACCGCTTCTTGCCAGCTATCGGTAACTGTAGTCCAATCTTCCTTGGTTTTTGCCGATCGCCCTAATTCTGCTGCTTTGAGTGCGCTGTTAACCGCTTCTCGAAAAGTATCTGGTGCAGTTGCTAAATTTGCTGTTTCATCGGGATTATTCCCCGCAGTTGCTGCTGGCTGGTTCACAATTTTACCGACAAACGCCACCACGGCGATCGCCAACATACCCGTTACTAGCCCAACTACAATGAAAGTCGATCGCAGCCGATTCTCAAATGCAGCAAGTTCCGGCGATTTTTCCTCCTCAAAATTGTTCTCCATCTCTGTGCGATCGTCCATATTAGCAACCGCAGTATTTGGTAAAGCTTCTCCTGCAAAGCTCTGTGCTTCAAAAGTGCTATTCTCCAAACTAAACTCTTGACTCCAAGCAGCAGCAATCTGACCGCTTTCTCGGCCCTCAACCTTCACTTTGCGAATCGAATCCGGCTGCAAATTCGTCAGCTCGGTGCGAACAAAATCAACTAATGTATCTTCTATGGGTACCTGCTCGGCCTCAAGAATTACATCCAAACAATCGCCGTCGAGATTTGCCGAGGCTGTGATGCCTTCAGATTGCAACTTGCTGTTTAGCCAAGATGCGATCGCAGTGGCGAGATTTCCCTGCTTGGCAAGTTCCTGAAAATTAAGCTCTGTCATAGCTGGACACCTGATAATGCACAAGGTAGAAGGCAGAAGGAATGAAAAAGTCAGAAATAGTTTTTTAAAGTTGAAAACACCCTAACTGAAATTCAACAAATAGTATAATGTATCGTGGCAAATCCCAGCCCTAAGATGCAAATTATCAGTCTCGCTCCCCCTCCGAGTCCTTGGGAAAAGACTCGCAGTCCTTACTCCCAAACGAACTCAGGTTTGTAATGAGGAATGCAAGCCGTCTTGCTCAGCCGCCAAATACTGCTGCTGCAACCAGGTTTTTGATACCGGGCGCGCCAGTCCAGATATTGCAAGCATCGCCCCTACAACCAGCATCCGGCTGGAAAAATCCTCGATCGCGCGGATGCGAGATAGGAAATTTTAGATGAAAAATTTGTGCGATCGCAGTGCCATCGGTCGGCAGCGAGTGATATCATCAGTTAGTCAATATTCAAGTTTTTATAGCAAATAACTCGATCGCACAATGGTAGCAATAGCAATTTTAGCGGCTGGACGCGGCACGCGCATGAAATCTGACTTACCCAAAGTTCTACACGAATTGGGCGGTCGATCGCTAGTTGAGCGAGTCCTGCAAAGTTGTCAAGAAATTCAAATTACCAGGCGACTTGTCATCGTCGGTTATCGAGGCGAACTCGTTAAAGAATCCCTGATTCGAGGTCAAGAAATATCAGGGGAAAATCTTCAATCTCCTCCCCTAGAATTTGTAGAACAAACCGAACAATTGGGCACCGGTCATGCCATCCAACAATTGCTGCCTCACTTAGAAGGATTTCAAGGAGACTTGCTGGTCTTAAATGGGGATGTACCTTTGCTGAGGGCAGAAACTATCAAACAATTGATAGCAATTCACAAACAGCACCAAAACTCTGCTACTTTATTGACAGCTAATTTGCCAAATCCCCAAGGATATGGTCGAGTATTTACTGATAGTCAAAACTTAGTCCAGCAAATTGTCGAAGACCGCGACTGCACACAAGCTCAAAAGCAAAATCACCGCATTAATGCAGGTGTTTACTGCTTTCATTGGCCGGATTTAGAGAAAATTTTGCCAGAATTGAAGGCAGATAATGACCAAAAAGAATATTACCTAACTGATACGGTAAATTTCCTCAATCCGGTAATGGCGCTGGATGTGGAAGATTATCAAGAAATATTGGGAATTAACGATCGCAAACATTTAGCCACAGCTTGCGATATTTTGCAAACGCGGATAAAGGACAAGTGGATGACGGCGGGAGTGACGCTGCTCGATCCCAACAGCATTACGATCGACGATACCGTAGAGTTGCAGCCGGATGTGGTAATTGAACCGCAAACTCACTTGCGAGGAAACACTTGGATCGCCTCTGGGAGTCGCATCGGCCCCGGCAGTTTGATCGAAAACAGTCAAATTGCAGAAAATGTGACTGTGCTTTATTCGGTGGTTTCTGACAGTATAGTTGCTGAAAATTCGCGAATTGGCCCTTACGCACACTTGCGGGGACACGCAGAAATTGGGGCGAACTGTCGCGTCGGCAATTTTGTAGAATTGAAAAATACTCAAATAGGCGATCGAACTAATGTTGCTCACTTGTCTTATCTAGGCGACGCGACTTTGGGAGAAAAAGTCAACATCGGTGCTGGGACAATCACGGCGAATTATGACGGAAAAAACAAGCACAAAACTCAAATAGGCGATCGGAGTAAAACTGGTTCTAACACCGTGCTGGTTGCACCGATAACTTTGGGAGAAGATGTTACTGTAGCTGCGGGTTCTGTGGTGACAGAAGATGTGCCGAAGGATTGTTTAGTAATTGCGCGTTCCCGGCAAGTTGTCAAACCAGGCTGGAAGTTGAAAGAACCTAAAAAGTGAACGGTTGTTCACTTTTTAGATGATGAGTTTCCACCCACGAGTTTCGCACTAAATACCAAATAAACCGGGTTTTTATAACGGAAGCGATGGCACTGTAGAAGAGATTTTGGTGAAAAACCCGGTTTCTGCGTAAGTCGGCAAACTTGAGAAATCGGGTTGATCGCGATCGGCTATTTTTTTTTATTTTTGCTGGTGCAGATAGTTGTTAATCGCTTTAGCGATTTCTACTTGCTCGTAGGGGCTCATAGTGTTGGGCAGGGATATGCGAGATCCTCCACAAACTAACAGTCTGACTTCATACCAAGTGTCATTTTGCCTATCTTTGGTTCGATCTACTTCCACGCCATAAATCTCGCACAGAGAGTATTCCATTACTTTACGTGCCAACAAACCCCGCTGTTTAACAGTCAAGGTGTTTAAATTTCCATCGAAGCTGTAGGTTTCATTATTTCTCAAAACGATCACTGCGGCTGCTGCGAGCAAAAATATGCCTCCTGTCCATCCCAACCAGCGATCTTCTTGACTTAAACGCAGCAATCGATCTTTGGCATTTTTAACATAAAAATTGATGTCCGAAGCAACAGCGTCTTGGGTTCCCCAATTAGTGGAGTTAGGAGTGAAAGGAACATTGCCCACAGAAGTTAAAAGTACAACTCTGGTTTTATAGCCGCATCTTTGAACTTTAGCTCCCTGCAAAGAAGCAAGTTCAATTTCTTGGATTTTTGAACCCAGTAAATTCGATCGCACAATCTGGCAACTGCCTTGTTTTGCCTGCAATCGCTGGCAGCTCAGAGTTGCTTTATGATAATCAAAAGCCAGCCCGAACAGTCCAAAAGCCATGAATAAACAACTAGGAAACCAAAAATCAAATATGCTTTGAGTCTGAATTATTAATTCACTTGCCGTTTGCTTGATTATTTTCATTTACCTGGCCCTTAAATTCCAAAAATGATGTTACAGATCGCCTTACTAACCCGATCGGTCGAATTGTTAACTTATATATTATTTGAAGTCGTCTTCTGCCCTGACCCCTTTTATTTTGGTAATAGGTTAGCACTAAAACTTCTAACCGACAACAAATCTCGCGAATTTACCTGCTGGGTTTAAGATAGCTTTATATGATTTAAAATAGATGAATCTTAAAAATATATTAATTATGTGATCGCGAATAAAAAGTTAGCTTCGCAATCTGTAGGAAAGTAATCACCCAGGTGAGTACAGGTTTACATTTTGTTACATTGTCAAGTTTATTTACACCTGCTTAATTATCGTTAGTTATTAATTTGGGCTTCCCCACAGGATACCTACGATTTACGGCCTTGCAAAGCAAATACATTGCTAAGGGTGCGATTATCGCTAATCGAGATATATAGCAAGTCTATTTGAGTCGTGAATGTAGAACAACCTGAAACGTTTGTGATGATTGAATCCATTGTTTACAAATCAAATGGTTTTGCTATAGCTGCGAATCAAATCAGCAATTTTGTGTTGTTCTGTTAGTGAATAGCTTCTTAAACAGATGATATCGCCCCCGAACATCCACAAATAAACATAATAGCTACGATTTCCATCGCTATCTCCCACTTCCTCTAATTCCACCGCAGAAATCTCGTGCGTTGAGCATTCGGTAACATCATTAAACCATACACCCCGTCGTTTAATAGTCATTTTGCTAAAAGTTTTATTAAAAATGTATGTTTCATCTATCGCGCCGTCCAACAAGGACAGCGAAAACAACAGAAATATACCTCCCCATATCCAATTTGATGCTAAAATAATCTGCAATCATCCAATGATGATGAAGGAATAAATTAATAACAAGCTATCAAAAACTCGCAGGTTTAATTATTAGTTTACTTGCTGTTTGTTTGAGAATTTTCATGAGTTTAATTGTTGAGTTTAAAAACAATGTAAATTACTTATCTATCCGCTGTAGGCAACTTTTAATGCACGGATTATTATTTGACATTGCTTTGGACGATCGCACTTTTGGTGTTATAAACAGCCTTGACAGCATAAGGATCGCCCGGACGTACCTGTAAAGCTCTGTTAAAATTGATTAAAGCGGTTTGATAGTCTCCCTGCCCGTAGTAGATATAGCCGAGTTTCATCGATTGTTTGAAGCGATCTTTTTGAGCAACAGGAGCAGAATTAGGCTCACCAACAGGTGCTGCGGCAACAGGAAATGACTCGAAAGCAGGAGATAACTCTTGATAGGGTGATGGAGAAGTGTTGAAATCAAAAGGAAAAGAAGAGGGCGATTGCTCGTTAGCCGCCTGCTTTACATTAGGCCCAGAGTCAGAGATTTTTACAAAATTTTTGCCATAAAATACTGAAGCAGTAATTCCTCCCAATACAAACATTAGCAATCCCGCACATTGAAGTAAGAATGTTTTTCTAATTTTTTTATTGCTCCAATTTTTGATATAAAAAACCAATGAAGCCAAGGGGACAAGCCAGTAAAGCACTCCGCAAATAGTTTCCTCTCCAAAAGCTTGAACTAATCCCCAAAAATAGCCAAAAAGACTTAAAACTAAACCTAGGATGAAAAATAAAGCGATCGCAATTCCAGGCATTTTCTATTTCTCCGATTGATGTATAGTTATTTGGCCAACAGTAAAAGAGCAGATTTTCTACCTGAAACTCATTACCCTGTTGGCCGTGTTAAAAATAGATTAGCGGTGACAACAGTTCGATCGCGCACAGCGAATGTTAGGATTTTGGTTAGGAATTTGACTAGGAACTCGATCGCGACTGCCACAAATGATACCCTCTACCCTCGATCGACCAGAAGAACCATTTGCACGGGCAAGCAACCGCTGGGAAATCCAAAAGCTTTACACCGACTTGGCAAATGCCAAACAAGAATTCGCCCCCCACACTAGAAGAGGGCTGACACCCGTAGAAAAGCGGCATCTCTGTGGCTTGTTGTGCGGCTACAGCCCAGCGGAAATCGCGGTTTTTCTGAACAAACAAATCAAAGGTGTCGAAGTTGACTTGTCAAAAACTTTCTACAGATACATAGAATTATTGACAAATCGACCCCGAAACGATCTCAAACATTGGAGAGATGCGATCGACTGGCTGGAAATAGCCGGATATAAAACGCAGCCAACAACCTCAACCGGCGCTATCTTAAAAGCCACTCTTCACCATTCAGACAGGATTTTGTCTGCGGGTATCAGTCCCGACGGACAATTACTGGCAACGGGATCTGACGACAGTACAGTGAAAATTTGGAGTTTGCACAGCGGGGAACTGCGGCAGACAATTTTCGGACATTCAACAGCCGTGTTGCTAGTTGCTTTCAGTCCCGCCAGCAAAACGCTGCTGACGCGCGCGCGGGCACAGTCAAACTCTGGAACCTGCAAAATGCCGAACTGCTGAAGCGTTTGGCAGACGTGCACCGCCACGAATCTGTCGCCGTCAGCCCCGACTGGCAAATTTTGGCGTCGGCACCACCCGCGGCACAATCCAGCTTCTGCACCTCAACAGCGGCCAACTGCTGCAAGTTTTGGAAGGCTATCAAGGGGATGACATAAGTGCGATCGCCCTCAGTCCCAACGGCACAATGTTAGTAGCCAGCGGCCTCAATGCAGCCAGCAGTTTCTGTCGCGCCACAGTCACGTTGTGGGAATTGCCCGGAGGCGAAGTGAGACGAACATTTGGCAGCGAAAATTATGTAGCGATTTCTTCCGATAGCCAAATTCTTGTCAATCATGGTGGCCAAACTATCAAACTGTGGAATTTGCAAACAGGCGAATTATTGCATTCGCTGCATACAGAAATTCGCATCACTTCCGCCGCCGCAATTAGCCCCGATGGGAAATACTTTGCCGTGGGGTGTTTTGACGGTACTGTTAGACTTTGGAATCTTCGCGGCGAATTGCTGCACACTTTAGATGGACATTCTAGCCCTGTTTCTGCGGTAGCGATCGGGCTTTTGGGCGAAACTATCGTCACCGGTGGCGAGAATGGTACTGTTAAACTTTGGCAACTGCGGATTGAAGATTAAAGAGTTAAATGGTGATGGTTAAATTATTAGAATATAATTGATTTAAGGTTTTTTAGAGGGGAGAAAACAATGTAACTGCCAGAAGAAAGAAATCTTGCATTGAAGCAGAAGCGTGTGGCAGAACTCAAACAAAAAATTGCTAGCGGCACTAAGCAAATTGATCGGGTAAAAGTAACTGATAGTGAATTAATTTTTACCAGCTTGCAGAAAAAAAATGCTCAATTTATGAGTCTAAGGAATGAGGATATGGCATTGCCCTTTCCCTAGCTCAAAACAATCAATTTTCCTCGCTTTTTATGTAAGCATCGCCCGATTAATTGTAGGGGAAAGGCTACCGTGTCCTGAGTGTGGTTAATATCAATCTGATGCCACTGGATTTGATATAAAGCTAACCCATCTAGTTCCCCGACTTCTTGGAAAAGTCGGGTATCGGAATCATTCATTAAGAAGCCTTTTTAAGCAATAAAAATCAGCGTTCCCTTGCTCATTTCCAAAGTATCGCCCATTTCCATACCATTGTGAAAAGCACCCAAAATAACCTCGCTAGTTTTGCCGAAAGCGATCGCCCCGCTAGCATCAATTCCAATTGCCCCAAAATCCCGTTGACGTTCGTCAGCTTCAGTAAAAGAACGCTCAAAAGCAGCTTTCAAACTCAAACCATCCGTTACCCGAATCACAATTCGCGCAGCCAAACACTCGTCCATAATGTGCTCGCCAATTCCCGTACAGCTTACCGCGGCACTTTGGGCCGCGTAATTTCCCGCCGGCATTGCCGAGTCGCTAACCCGGCCAATGCGCTCAAAACCCTTGCCGCCAGTCGAAGTCCCAGCGGCCAAGCGTCCATGCACATCCAAAGCGACGACTCCGATCGTACCCATACCGGCCGGTTCGGCAACCACGTCAGCCATTGCTTTACTAAAATTGCCTTGGCGTTCCTGCATCCACTCGTGCAAACGCAAATCCGTCATCGGATCGTAAATCGGCAATTGAAGTTCTCGCAGCAATTCCGCCGAACCAAAATCCGAGAGAACTCGATCGTCCGAATGCTGCAAAAATTGAGCAAGTTCGATCGGATGTTGAACCCGAGAAACATTAATCGCCCCGCTGAAACGCTGCATCAAACCGTCCATCAGCGAAGCACTCATCCGAATTTGACCGTCCGACTGCACTACAGAACCAGTACCGGCATTGAATCGCGGGTCATCTTCCAACAATTGGCAACCCCGCACCACTGCATCTACGGCACTTGCACCGTCTTTCAGCAGCGGATAAACTTCGTCCAAAACATCGTAAAGCGATTTTCGCACCGCCTCAATTCCGCCTTTACTGTGTAGAGAACTGCCGGCACCGCCGTGAATAACTAGCTTTGGTTGCACTTGTTGCGATGCCATAATTTATAACCTAATAACCTAAAATTTTTCCTTTGCAATCTTAGCTTCGATCGAGCAACTTGCCCTAACTTCTTAATCTTGAGCCGCCAAACGGCGGCGGCGACAACGTTCGGAGCAGTATTTGACCTCATCCCAGCAGTCGGCCCATTTTTTGCGCCACGTAAAAGGTCGATCGCAGACTGGGCACATTTTTGTCGGTAAATCAGATTTCGATCGTTGCTTGGCCATGCTAACTTTGACATTACATTACTGATTAAATTTTAATCAAAACAAACAACACAACCAATTTCTGCCTAACACCTCCCCAAATAAAAATGCTCGAAACGGCCGACGCCAACATCCGAATCGTCTTAGTCGAACCTGCCGGCCCATTGAATGTCGGTTCTGTTGCCCGTGTCATGAAAAATATGGGTTTGCACCAATTAGTTTTGGTAAATCCTCAATGCGATCATTTAGGGGAAGAAGCCCGACTGATGGCAGTTCGCGCCGCCGACATATTGGAAACTACCAAAGTAGTCGAGAGTTTGCCCGCTGCTTTGGTTGGGTGTGTCAGAGCGATCGCAACTACAGGGGATGATTGTCGATCGTTGCCAACACAACTAGAAGAACCCGCAGATGCCTTGCCTTGGCTCCTTGAAGCCCCCAGCGCCCTAATTTTCGGTCGAGAAGACTGCGGCTTGACCAATGCCGAATTAAACCGCGCTCAGCGCCTGATCCGCATTCCCAGCAGCAATGCCTACACTTCCCTAAATCTCGCCCAAGCCGTCGCTATCTGCTGTTACGAACTATACCGGGAAGAAGGAAGAAGGAAGAGGGAAGAGGGAAGTTCGGCAACGGATTCTGTAACGGATATAACGGATAGAAGGAAGAACGAAGAGGGAAGACGGAAGAGGGAAGACGGAAGAGGGAAGGGGGAAGAAGGAAGAGGGAAGGAAGAAGAAGATGCCTCGTTCCCAGGCTCAGCCAGGGAACGCATATCCAGAGGCTCTGCCTCTTCAATACCCGATGCCACAGATAATTTATCAACTCGTTACCAAGAACAACTTGCAACCAGCCAGACACAAAATCCCTCAATTCCCCTCGCCAGTGCTCCCTTGGAAAATTTAGAGGGATATTACCAGCAACTAGAAACTTTGCTGTTAAAAATAGGATATTTGCAGCAGCACACAGCAGCAAGCCGGATGGAAAAATTTCGGCGTTTGTACAATAGAGCCTATCCGACAATTGATGAAGTCGCCATGCTGCGGGGTGTCCTCCGCCAAACAGAATGGGCAATCAAAACTTACCCACGAGAGACAAATTCTGATACTCTGGATGGGGCGTTGCCGGAAAATCCAACGGATAGCTAGGAGAAATGCAGATAATTGGGGATATGAGATTGAGGATTTTTTGCACAGAGAACTTTCCTGCACCCACTTGTCACCTTCATAACCGGGTTTCTTGACTAAAAACCTAAGCTTTGGGATAATTTGCGAGCAATAAACCCTGTTGCTGATACCATGCAGCGTCTGGGGCAAATCTAAAATCTAAAATCTACAATCTAAAATTGATTGGCTGGCAAGCTGAAAAATCTTAAACTTGAACTTTACATTAGTGATGAAGGAGTAAGACGTGGCAGAGCGGTTTCCCAAAGGATCGATATTATCGGTGATATCCTCGTCGATATCCTCTCCCAACTCCGGCTCAAAGCAGCCTAAGTCCGGCAAAGCAAGTCAGTCTGGCAAATCGGGTCGCCGCCGCCCTCCGCAACCGCAAAACGGCAATTCAGAAATTCGATCGCCCGAACCTGCGACTTTGCCACTGCAACAGGGCCGCGGCAGCAGAATTGGAGCCAATTCTCCCACATCTTCGGAAGAATTTGCTACACAAGACTTTTTATCCGATCCCCGATCGGCAATTAACCCCAGAAAACCCAGAACCAGCAAAACTCCGCAGTCGAAGACTCGCAAACCAGCGAAAAAAGGTCTCGCTGCTGTCGATATGTTCGAGTTTCCGGACCCGACTCTGGAGCGGGAAAATGTAAGTTCGATCGCCAGCAATCCCAACAGCCAGCTCCCCACAGCCACTCCCCCTACAACCCGTGGAAGTCGTCCCAGTTCGCCCCCAGTTCGCATTCAAGACACGGTAATCCCCGCAGATGCCAAAAAACCCCCCGTGCCTAAACCCCGCCCAGAAGCGAGTCAGAGACCGGGTAAACGCTCTGCACCTCGGAGCGTACCGCCGTTGGTGTATGCTACTCGCTTGCTGATTTTGGGAGTTGGCATAGCGGTGATTTGCGGTACGCTGCTGTCGGTGGTAAATGCTGTGAGTCGAGCATCCACTGTAGCGACAGAAGAACAAACCAGCACAGGGCAGAACAACCCAGGCGATAGCGCATCTGCGGCACCCGCAACCCCTGAAGTGCTGCAACTGAATCAAGAATTAGGAGCTTTGAAAACGCAAGTTCAGGTTTTAGCTACAGAAAATCCTAGTTTGACAGCCGGAATATTTCTAGTTGATTTAGATACTGGAAGCTACCTAAACTTTAATGGGGATACTGCTTTTGCTTCAGCTAGCACAATTAAACTGCCAATTTTAGTAGCTTTTTTTCAAGCAGTAGATGAGGGGAAAGTGCAGTTAGATCAGATGCTGACGCTGAAGCCAGAACACATTGTCGGCGGTTCTGGGGAGATGCAAGACGACTCCCCTGGTAAAAAGTATTCGGCTTTGGAAGTTGCCCAAAAGATGATTGTTGTCAGCGACAATACGGCGACAAATATGATGATTGAATTGTTGGGAGGTGCTGAGGTTTTGAATCAGCATTTTGCAAATTGGGGTTTGAGTACCACGGTTCTGCGTAATAAATTGCCAGATTTGGAGGGAACTAATACTACCAGTCCGAAGGATTTGATTAATATCATAGCCCAGGTCGATCGGGGTAATTTGGTATCGGTGAAATCGCGCGATCGCATTTTGCAAATCATGCGCCAAACTAAAAACGATTCTTTGCTACCGAAAGGTTTAGGCGAAGGTTCAGTTATTGCTCACAAAACCGGCAACATTGATACAATGCTAGCGGATGCGGGGATGGTGGATTTGCCGAACGGTAAGCGTTATTTGGTGGCGGTGATGGTGAAGCATCCGCCGGAAACGGAGAAGCCAGCTCAAACATTGATTCGGGATATTTCTCGGATGAGTTACCGCTATTTGAACGGTGGAGAAATGCCAGACGATTCACAAGTCAAAATTAAAAATTGAAAATTCAACCGGGTTTTTTCGGGCAAGTGTTGTAGACTTTATCAAACTATAAATCAGTTTGTATTATGAAACTAAACATTCGACTTGCTTGTCTGGTAGCGCTTTCAACTTTAGCTGTTGGAGTCTCCCCCGCCTTGAGCAATCCTGCTCCTGAATATCAGACCGACGGCGTGACAGTGATTAACAATAATATCGAACTCAATCGGGCAAAAAACTTAGCCCGTCAAGCAGCAGAAAGGGCTAATGGGGGTTTAGGCAACTATCGAGCTGAAGCTTCTATGCACGGTACTTCTAAGGAATCGCCGTTTGTTGACAATGGCGATGGAACTTGGACTTTTACTTTTAAGGGTAACAAGCCTGGTTCGTCTGTCTATACTGTAGAAACGGTTGTTACGGTTTCCCAAGATGGGAGGGTGAGAGTCGATTACAACGGGCAAATTCGCCAGTTATCTCCATTGTGAGCAAATGTGCAAATACCCGGCTGTGCAGTTACAATCCCCGATCGGGATTTAAGTTAACGGCATTTTTTCCGTTTGTTACAATCAAGGGAATTCCCATCCTCACATCAGCACTAATGCAAATTATCCTAGAAGTTCCCGAGATCCTTGGCGAAAAACTGCAACAATTGGGCGATCGTCTCCCGGAAGCCCTGGATCGCGCACTTCGGGAGCTTGCCCCCGCAGAAACCATTCCCTACCAAGACGATCGCCAAATCGTCGAACTGCTAGCGAGTCAACCCAGCCCCGAAGAAATCCTCGCAATCCGCCCCACACCTGCGTTGCAAGCCCGCATGAGCCAACTGCTCGATCGCAATAAATCCGGCACTATTTCGGCCAGAGAGGAAGTCGAACTCGATCGCTATTTGCTGTTAGAACATTGGGTCCGTTTAGCCAAAGCTCACGCCTACAAACGCTTACAGACAGAAGCATGAGTTATGTACCAGCCACTCTGCGTCGCGTCGTCACCCAACGCGCCGGAGAGCAATGCGAGTATTGTCGATTTCCCCAAACGGCTTCACTCTTTGCCTTTGAAATGGAACACATCATTGCTGAAAAACATGATGGGGTCACGGAAGCTGAAAACCTAGCCTTATCCTGTCCTTGCTGCAACCGTTTCAAAGGAACTGACCTAGGTTCCATCGACCCTGAGACAGGACAGCTAACTCCCTTTTTTAATCCCCGTCTCCAGGAATGGTCAGACCATTTTCGGCTAGAAGGAGGAGCAATTGTCCCACGGACACCAGAAGGGCGCGTAACCGCTAAAATTCTGCAATTTAACCTCCTAGAACGCATCCTCGAACGCGAGCAACTTATCAGTATTGGGGAATATCCAGCACCCCCCCACAAACCACATAAACAGTAGGTGATTGTATGAAATCAACCCAACGATGCAGATTATAGCAATAATTTAGAGAAGTGCTCTTACAAAACAAATGAATAATTTTAATTGTGAAAAAACCTTATAACTGGAATAGTCTTATAGACTCATTGGGTGATTGTAATTCCCCCTATGCTTAGTAATTGCTCAACTAGGGGAAAAAAGGGAGCCATGAAGAGAGAGGGCTTTTTGAATAGCTTGATAAGCAGTTAA
>NZ_JAUBQM010000092.1:0-25112 GCF_036701245.1 Microcoleus sp. Pol14D4 | reverse complement strand
GCCTGATTGTCGGTATGATCGAATCAATGACGTGGCGATCGGCTAGCTCACTCTTTTAAGATACAAGGGGCGGGTTCGCTAACAATAATTGCCTGAAACCAACCATCTAGAAAACCCGCCCCGGCCTGATTACTAGAAAAAACGTTCATAATCATCGTGGTTTCCAATCCAAAACCATGTCACGGTATCTCCTTGTAAAATCCCCACTGCTCGATAGCCGCGCGTGATTCTCGCAGACCAGATATTTTCTTCCTGGTTGATGCACTTGAAGTGCAAAGATCGATGAAAGGGATTTTCCAGCCAGAAACGATAAGCTTTTCTAGCTTGCTCTTTTACTCTACTGTCAAGAGAATTGTATTTTTCCCAAAAGGAAGGAAGGGTGGCAGATTTCATAACTCATTGAGTCTCATTTCCTGTGCCTTTCCTTCAGCAATTTCTTGTTTTGCGCGTTGGGCAGCAGCCACAAGTTGCGGTTGCGTTTTCTGGAAAGATTCGTCCCATTGAAGCTCATCTTTTAAGTCGGCGATATACTCTTTCAAGTATTCTGCTACTTGTTGCTGTAAAGTTTCTGGCAGAGACTGCATCATCTCGATCGCTGCATCAATGCCTTCCCACAGTTCAGAAAGCGGTACAGTCTCTCCTGTCATTGCTTCCTTCCATCCTTGACGAAAACAGTCTTCGGTTGACTTCAGCGGTTCCTCATCCGCAAGAACAATAACGCGAACTCGGCGATCGGCAAATTTGGCTGATTGGGCGAGAATTTCTTCCCAAGTTCCTTCTAGTTCTAGTAGTTGTGTTGTCATTTTTTTCATGGAATTGTGACTAAGTTTATTTTAGCGTGTGAAGAAGTGCGATCTAGTCCAATGAAAGTAGCTTAAGGAGTTATAGAGAAGAATTTAGAATCACTTTAATACCTTTTTCCACTCTCTGAATTTCTGTCCATTGCGAATCAATCCAGGCTCTTTCAGCCTGACGTTGTGCAGGTGTTTCTTGCTGATATCTATCTTGCTTTTCCAGAAACTCATTGTAAAATCTCAGTGCTTTAACTAAAGCTCTACTTCCATGGTATAATCTGTCCTCAAAGATTGAATTAATAAACTTATCAATCGCAATTGAAACCTGCTTTTTGAAATTTACAACCTCTTCCCAAAAAAGATCGCCTAAACGGAATTTGGATAAATCATCCAGAACAGAAATAAGTACAGACCTCAGTGATTTGGTATTCTCAGGAAAGTAAACTGTCGGCTGCTCAAATTTATTTGCGATCTCGCTAAAAGTTAAATTTATGTAATGATTCCACACATTTTTTGTCGGATTATCTAAGATTTGAAAATACTGGTTAAGCACTTTTAAGTTAATCGTGCTAAGGTCTTGATAAACCAGACCTAGGCTGCGCTTAATGATTTGATCTATTTCCATACAAACAAGATTCATCACGATGGGAATATCTTTAATAAAATCATCCTTTTCTTTCCAGCCAATTCCTTTTTTTTGTTTTTTTGCTGCATCAATAAACCACTTCTGTTTCACGCGGACATCAAATATTTTATCCCAATAATCTTGAGATTCATCAATCGCCGATTTTTGACATTGACGACCTAGTTCATTAATTCTGACATGACAGCCGCTCAGTTCCCCAAGCTGTTGCCATATTTCCTGTTTTGAAGCTTGGACAATCCCAACTTTGCAAGTCCAAACGTCTTCAGCGCGATCGATATCGTTTCGGCATTTTTGCACAACTTTCTCAAGTCTGGTGGCTGATTCCCTCAATTCATCAAACCCAGGCTGGACAGACTTAATTACGGTTGTAGCACATTCCTTAATTTCTAAGGATTTATCATCATCCGCCGCGACGAGAGCCGCATATTGGGCGATGTTTTGAAATGCTTTCATGAATTCGTTCATTTAAGTAATTCCACTGTAGACTGACAAAGTTAACCATAATAATATATTATAATATGTAACACTAATCGCTATTCAGGTAAAAAATATGGTTTTTGTGTTTCCTCCTCACATACAGGCTGGTATCATCTCCGGCACTTATGAAGTCGTGAAGAATAGTGCAGGAGTATTATTGGGAATAGCTAGAGACAGGGCAACAGGTCACTTTGTAGGTGCCGCAATTGGGATGGTTGCCGAGCCGTTGTTAGCTATTCCAGATTTTGTATTAGGTGTAGGGCAAATGGTTCAAACAGATATGGGTTTTAAAGAAACTTACAAAAGACTAGATGTGATTCAGTATGGCTTAAACTCTCTCTCGGCTAATGTGGGCATTCTGTCAGCATCTACTGCCGTCATTGGTGTCGGCGTGGTGGCAATAGCTGCACTGTCAGCCGTTAACCTTCATCAGACCTTAAAAATGAGGGAAGATATTAAGGAATTGAAGCTAACAGTTACACACGGCTTTATTAATATAGAGGCACTGCTAAAAAACGAGAAAGCAGAAGTTATTGCTGAAATTAAACTGTTAGCTGAAAGCATTAATTTTGAGCAACATCGTTTAATCTTAAGTCGAGCTTATCAGAAATTCGATCAAGCACAGAGACTAATTCAAAATGCTTTATTAATGGAAGATAAACATACCAGAAATTCTACCTTAACAAGTGCACAACACATTTTAGCTAATGCTTTAGCTGACTATAATAATCCTGAATTATTCAAAGCCACTTGTGCCGTGGGCTATCTTCGTAGAGTTGAATGTGCTTGGGCAATTGAGCAGACAATTTCATTAACTTATCAATTGCTGAACGAGCCTGCGTCTGTAAGTAATTCCCTTTCCCACCTCCAAGAAAGAATACGCCAAGACATTCTCACCGTTATTGAGCGCTGCACAAAAGATGAAATGGATTTTATATTTCCAGAAATTACACGGATTTACAATCAGGATTTAGCAGTTTTGAACTCTTGGCAAAATCAGGTAGATTGGATGCTAAGTTTATCGGCTGATGAGCGTAAACAATTGGCTAGTTTAAATATGGAAACGACACCAGTTTCAAATATTAATCAAGAAGTTGCTATAGTGGCAGAACCCGAAGAAATTGCGCTCTACGAAAACTTGCAGCAAAAATCCCACTTTAAATCACTACGCGATCAATTGCGATTTTTGATCAAACCTAGCTTGCGTCAACAACATGAATCTTATATCAGTCAGAAAGCAACTACCTCTGGCTATAAAGCTTTAGCCCCCTCAAGTTGGCAAGAAGTCAATGATTTAACTGTTGCTAACCTCTACTGGTATTTTCAAGGAATGGAGTGAATTTCAAAATATGTAGGTTGGGTTAAGGTTCTCGTTACTCAACTCTTAATTTCAAATAAGGCGTTTTGTTAACAACCAAGCTATCCAGAATGCCTTTAAACATTGTTACGACAATTTGGCGATCGTTATCTCTCACAAAAATATCGTAATTGGGACTTGAGTTAATTTCAATTAACCAATATGCTCCGTTTTTATCGAGCGCTATGTCAAGCCCCGCATAATTAATCGCAATTTCATCAAAAACAGGTTTAACAAAATCTTCAATTTCCGACATGAGAGTGGGGTTAATTATATATTTTGCTTTTGCACCTTCCCAGTGCAGCGGGCTTAAATTCCCCGCAAATTCAGCCTGAGATTTGTCTTTCTCGTACAGCAAAACTAGCTTCTCTTTGCAGAATACAGCCCGATATTCGCGGGCTATTTCGATATATTCTTGAGCTAGCGCCACATAGTCATAATCTTTGCTGTTGACATTAAATATAATTTCTAGGGCTGCTTTAATTTGCTCTCTAGTTTCACACAAAAAAACATTGTTGCCACCAGCACCGCGATTTCTTTTGAGAATCACCGGGAAAGCGAAATTTTTATTTACTTCTAAAACAATTGATTCAATATCTGGGAAACTCAAATACTTTTTATACTTTTCCTCGCAGTAAGGCGAGACAAAACTGAGAGTGCTGGGAGTATTTATTTTGCCGTTTAATAGTTGATAGGTATATTCTTTGTCTTTAAAAATCTCTGCTAATGACGCGCTGTTAAATGGCGTCATGTAATTGACAAAATAATATTCTTCGCCGCCGTGTTTGAGTCTAATCAAGTTTTGGGAAGGATGCAGGATTTCGTAAGGGATATTTAATTCCTCACAAGCTGCCAGCAGGATTTCAATATTGGTTAGCATAAAATGTAACTTAATTAGAAATTAATTTTAACGATTTGAGATTAGAGAATCGCTTCCCAATCTCAAACCTCAAATTATATCGCAGTTTTATCCAAACAACCGCTGCTGCCCGTTGGCCGCATCTTTCCCGGCATAAATCTCGCGCGTTCCCTTGGGAATGTAAATCCAATCGAATTCTTGCAAGCGGTTTGTCAAATTGGAAATGCTCACTCCCAATTCATCTCTCATTTTGTATAAATGCGACCACTTTGTTAAATCGCGTCCCTGTCTTTTTTCCTCCAAAATACACCGAGGCATCAACAAACAGCTTGCAAAATATTGCGCTTGCCATTCGATCGACAAAACCTTATTGTCAGCACTCGCACCCCGGCAAACAAACGGTTCCTCGACATCCTGGGCGGTTTTTCCTTCATTCCCCAAGTTTAGTTCCAACTGTTCCACAGTGCCGTCTGCTTCGTCTTGATTGACGTGTAGCACCCAGTGGCCGATTTCGTGGGCGATCGTCGATTCGATGAACCCCGCCGGTTTTTCTAGAATCTGTTCGTTGATTTCGATTAACCGCTGCTGCGGCAAAATCCTCGCGGCGATCGCACCTTCTTCATCCGGCTCAATGCACTCCCAAACTACGCCTAAATCCAGAAAATCAGCAACGGTTGTCGCATCAAAAGGCCATCTCGGAGCAAAATTTTGCGTTTTCTGCATCTGCATCAAGATGTCATTTGCCAAACGCTCGATCGTTTCTTTGGGATAGAAGCAATACGGCTTAAAAATACTCACTATGAGGGGCCTCTCTTACGCTTCAAAAGACTGTTTGAGCCAATCTGGATTTTCTTGCATCCGGCGGAAAAGAGCCTGCATTTCCTTCGGATTCTGCTTCAGCAGCGCTTCGTACTGCTGCGGCAGTCTCCCCGCCAAGAAAATCAATTCCTCTTCGTTTATGTCTAGATTTCGGGCTAATGCTCGGATTACCTCCTCTTTTGGCGCATAATCCGCTCGATCGTTCTCCAATTTCGACAAATAAGTAAAGTCCACACTTAGCATAGCTGCTAGCTCACGTTGTGAGTAAGCTTTGTCCTTGCGAGCTTGACGGATCAGTCTTCCAAATGTTTGTTCCACGGTTTTTTGCCTCCTGACAAGCATTCTAGCCTGTTTTGATGAAAAGTTCAACAAAATACTTGACGGGAAAATCAACCCGCGCTACCATGAGGTTAGTTGACGGTTTAATCAACCAACTAACCCTGACTGGTAGGGTTAAGAATGCAAATTAGCCTAGCTCACACGCTACATATAGCGTCGTCAACTTCAGAGGAGTGAGAAGCGCTGGGCGTCAAAACGCTTGTACGCAGCAAATAAGGAGGAGCAGATCGCAAATGCTGAGAACCTGGACAGACACGCATTACAAGCTCGAAGACGATGACTGGCTATACATCGCCACCCACGAAGAACAAAGCTCAGCCTCACTGGTTTGTCCCGGCTACGCGCGGGATGGCGAAGGCTTCAGCATCCACTTCACCCCAGCGCACCTAGAAACATTAGAGCATTTGCTCGCCGCGCTGCGGATTATCAAAGCTCAACAAGAGGCGATGCTTGAGTATACCTATCCTGAACCAAAAGCGACAACACATCTCATTAGGTAATCGAAGTTCGGCCACCAGCAATGTACGAGATTTAACGGATTACCAATTACCAATTCCCGGTAAAGCAATAAAGAACTAAGGAAAAACGAACAATGACTACTAAAACACAAGAAAGACCTACATTTTCAGTATTTGGTGCCAAACCGAGCAATGCTTTGCTAGTACCAGAAATCCCGATCGCAGTACGTAACAATTGCCAAAGTGGCCAGTGGGCGATCGGCGATACCGACTACGGTTCCAAGTGTTCCATGACAATCCTCAAATTCTCCAAATTCTTCGGTTCCCTCGGTCAAACTTCCCACACACTGTGGGGTCAACTCTGGTTTGTCGCAGAAAGTGGCGAATTGCCGCAAGGAGTTGTCATGGTGACATACATCAAAAACCGCAGCTTGAACGATTTTAACCGCTTGGTAGCATCAGTTCAATCTCGCGGCGTAGAACCTGCAACAGGGATTTTTGTTCCCGAATTTGTCAAACATTCCGGTCAGAAACCAGACGAAAGCGGAGTAGTAAAACCGATCAACTACTACAGCTTGAAATGGTCTTGGAACGAGCGGAAAGATTGGGCGGTGATCGACCAAGCTGCAGCAGTTTTGTCAGATTCTAGCAATCAATCGCGGATGATTGACTTAGAAGGAACAAAAGCTATGGTGTGTTTAGATAACCTGCCGGCGCAGCAAGTTGCCTGCTTGATGGCCGCTCACGCTAGCGGTGAAAGCGATGCTATTGCTTTGAATTCCAACGGCAGTATGTCGCTACCGCCAGCCGAAGACCAATTAACTGCTGACTTGTTCTAATTTTCTTGTCAAGGCGCGATTTAATCGCGCCTTTACCATAACTGTTGCCACAGACTGAAATGAAAAAATTAACCAAGCTGAAAACCAAACCAAACCTGCAAGAAAGCCGTTTGAGAGAGAATTTTGAGCTGCTAGACCAAATTCGGGCAGACGCAGTTAACGACATCGAAAGTCTCACCGAAGACTTCCAACACATGACTTTAGTTGCCGAATCAGTCCAGCGGAATTACCGAGCTTTGTTAGCCGAAAATCAATTGCTAAAAGGCGCACTTTTGAGTATAATTGATGAGTGCGATTGCTGGGAAGGAAATCGGTGCGATCGCTGCTGCAAACTTCTCAAAACTCTAGGTATTGCCAATCCAGAAGAAAAACCCGACGCAGCCAGAAAGTACCGTTCCATTCTCAGCCAACTCCGCAACTTAGAATAACTGAAAACGTTTCAGTCACAAGTGTCAAAAAGTTATAATCAGGAGGAGCAAAAATTATGACAATAGCAACTGTTAAGGATAGCAAAGCCCAAATTTTGCAAAAATTTCAGCAGATTTTAGCAGACAAAAAAAAGATCGAATCTAAAGTAGAAACCAAAGAACAGTCAGCCGAAAAAGCCAAAAACAAACAAGTCCTAGAACTCGCCTCCACCTACACAATTGACAGCATCGTCAAAGGCTTGGCAGACTTGCAATTAGATTTCGGCACCATCACCAGCGGACTTTCCGAAAAACTGAAGGCGGAATCTTCAAAATTAGACGAATTAAAACGCGCGATCGAAATTGAAGCCGCACAATTGCAAGAGTTGCAGCAAATCAGAGTTGTAGCAGACGCCCTCCACATTTTAACTCAAGAGCACCGAGAAAAATTGACCCTGCTCGAACAAAACAGCGCCAACCAGCGCGAAATAATCGAAAAAGACACCACCCAAAAACGCAAGGTTTGGGAAAAAGAACAGCAAGAATTTGAGGCAGCAGTTCAAGAAAAGGCTGCACTCATAACTAAAGAACGTCAGGAAGAAACCGCCGATTACCAATACGAATTACAGCGCAGCCGCCAAATCGAAACCGACGAATACGAAGAAAAGAAGCGCAAACTAGAACGAGATTTGCAGCAATCTACTCGCGAAAAAGAGAAAAATTGGACACAGCGCGAAAAAGTCCTCAGCGACAATCAAGCGGAGTTTGAAGAGAATCAAAGAAAAGCCGCCGGATTTGAAGAAGAACTCAAACAGGCTTATGTCAAAGCCAAAGAAGAAGCAATCCAAGAAGTTTCCCGCGAAGCTAAAGTTAAGGCAGATTTAGTGGAGAAAGAATGGGAAGGAAGCAAGCAGGGATATGAATTGAAAGTCCAATCTCTACAGCAGACTATTGAGCGACAAACCGAACAAATAGCCGAAATTTCCGCGCAACTGCAAGCCACAATGAAGCAAGCGCAAGATTTGGCAATGAAAGCTTTTGCCAGCAAAGCTTAAAACCCAGTAAGGTGTGCAATCCGCACCTTACGGAAAAATGACAGAAATTTTCCCAAGTATTAAGGAATGAAAAGTCATGAACAAAAAAGTTAGCGACAAAAGCACCAAGGCTGAAATTTTAGAAGCCTACAAGGAAGCAGCGCAAGAAAAAGCGCAGTTAGAATCGCAAATCCAACAGCTAAACGCTTCCCAAAAGCAAACACCAGCCCCAGAAAAACCTATTGTGGAGGCCCAAAAACCAATGGCTTTAACTCAAAATCCACAAAAAATGCAGTCTACAATCGACAATTTAATCTTACTGCAATTTGGCTTCGGTGCCGCTGTCAGCGAACTGTCGGAAAAACTGACAACAGAAGCGTCTAAACTGGGGGAATTGCAGCGAACTGTCGGCGACGAAATCCAACAACTGCAAGAGTTGCATAGTTTAGAAGATGTTGCAGAAGATACGCTGGACAATTTAATTCAACAGTACGAAGAAAGCGCGAAAAGTTTTGCTGGGGAACTCAGCGAACAGCGCGAAACGGTTGAACAGGAATTGTTGGAACGCCGGCAAGCTTGGGAAAAAGAGCAGGAACTCCACAAGTTGGCCGTTAAAGAACGCAATGAGAATCAGCAAAAAGCTCGCCAGCGGGATGAAGAGTTGTATGATTACGATTTGAATCTTCAGCGAAATCTCGACATCGAAGAATACGAACAGCGCCAGAAAACGCTGTATCAAGAAATCGAAGAGTTTCAGCAAGAACAGGAGAAACAGTGGGCGGAACGCGAAAAATCTATTTCGGAACGAGAAAAGCTGTATGCTGAGCTAAAAGCGAAGGTAGAAGCTTTCCCGAAAGAACTGGAAGCTAATATCAAGAACGGGAAAGATAATGGTCGCAATATTGGTAATTACCAAGCTAAAGTTAAGGCTGATTTGTGGGCTAAAGATATCGAAGGGCAGAAGCAAAATTATGAACTGCAAATTCAAGGGATGTTGCAGACAATTCACAATCAAGATGCGCGCATTGCTAGCTTGTCGAAACAACTGGATTCTGCTTTGAAACAGGTTCAAGATTTGGCTGTGAAGGCGATTGAGGGTTCATCGAATTTGAGTTCTTTCCAAGCAGTGAGGGAAATTGCGATCGAACAAGCGAAGACTCAACAGAAAAATAAGTAGATCGGACTCGGCGGTTGAAAGAGACTGTGGGCGAATTTTAAAATGGTTTTACCCTTCACCCCTAAAAATAGTGGCTCTGGACTAAAAATTTAATTAACCATATAGCTATTAAGTAGTCAGAGCGAAACCCAATGCTGTATTCCAGATGTGAGGGGTAACACGCTTGGCGAATTCGCCCACAGTCTCTTTCAATCGCCGAATCCCTCGCCCGCCGTTAATCAAGGTTAATATAGGATTTGAGGGCGATCGATACTACAATGCCATTAAACGCCGCATCGCTTCTGTCTGAAATGCTACACGAGTTGGAAATAATGACAGATCCGTGGCAAGATTAAGGGAATGTTAAGTTATGCGACGCTTTCGCAAACAAGATTTCCCGCTGAAACTGTCCCCCTAACCCACCTTCCCCATTAGGAACCCACCCATCTATGATTCCCAACCATTCCTTCGCGGCTGACGAGCATTCTAACAAACCCGACAAGCCCGAGGAAGCTTGTGGCGTTTTCGGTATCTACGCACCGGGTGAAGATGTCGCCAAGTTGACCTACTTCGGTTTGTATGCGTTGCAGCACCGGGGTCAGGAATCAGCAGGAATTGCTACCTTTGACGGTGAAAAAGTCCACCTGCACAAAGATATGGGACTGGTTTCCCAAGTCTTCAACGAATCGAGTTTAGGTCACTTGCCCGGTAACTTAGCTGTAGGGCACACTCGCTACTCTACTACCGGCTCGTCGCGCGTGGTCAACGCTCAGCCTGTGGTTGTCGAAACTCGTTTGGGAAGTCTGGCTTTAGCACATAACGGGAATCTTGTCAATACCAAAGAATTGCGGGAAGAATTGCTGTCTCGGAAGTGCGAATTTGTCAGCACGACGGATTCAGAGGCGATCGCAGTGGCGATCGGTTCCGAGGTAGACAAAGGTAAAGACTGGCTGGAAGCAGCGATCAGCGCCTTTGCTATGTGCCAAGGAGCCTTTAGTTTGACGATCGCCACCCCCCAAGGCGTGATGGGAGTCCGCGACCCCCACGGTGTCCGCCCGTTGGTAATTGGCATCCTTCCCACAACTCCGGTACGGTACGTTTTAGCATCGGAAACTTGTGGCTTGGATATTATCGGTGCTGAATTTTTGCGGGACGTAGAACCGGGAGAATTAGTTTGGATTACAGAGGAAGGTATGGCTTCCTTCCACTGGAGTCAGCAACAAAAGCGCAAACTTTGCATCTTTGAAATGATCTATTTTGCTCGACCGGACAGCCAGATGGAAGGTGAAAGTTTGTACAGCTACCGCCTGCGGATCGGGCGTTTGTTAGCAGCAGAATCTCCGGCTGATGCGGATATAGTCATCGGCGTTCCCGATTCTGGAATCCCGGCGGCGATCGGCTTTTCTCAAGCTTCCGGCATTCCTTACGCCGAAGGATTGATTAAAAACCGTTACGTCGGGCGCACTTTTATTCAACCGACTCAGACAATGCGGGAGTCAGGAATCCGCATGAAACTCAACCCTCTTAAAGATGTGTTGGAAGGAAAGCGGGTAATCATTATCGATGATTCGATCGTGCGCGGCACAACAAGCCGCAAAATCGTCAAAGCATTGCGGGATGCGGGTGCAACCGCCGTTCACATGAGAATTTCCTCACCGCCAGTGACTCATCCTTGTTTCTACGGGATAGACACCGACAATCAAGATCAGTTGATTGCTGCTACTAAATCAGTTGCAGAAATCGGTGCCCAAATTGGGGTTGATTCTTTGGCTTTCTTGAGTTGGGATGGAATGCTGAGGGCGACTAACGAAGACCCGATGAGTTTTTGTTCGGCGTGTTTCACCGGTGATTATCCGATCGACGTTCCAGAAGTGGTAAAACGGTCTAAGCTCATATTAGAAAAAGCTGGAACCTAGAAAATCAAAAAGTGGGAAAGCGATCGCCCGTAACTTTCGGCAATTTATGGATTTTCCAGTTTTTCTGGTAAGTCATTGCCAGAATGTGTGTAGAAATGTTACATTAACTTAGTTTTAGCAATTCTTGCAGAATTTGTGAACTGTAGTGAACAGTCGGTTGGGTAGAAGTTGCGTGAAACCCAAAACTATGATTGGAGATTGGAGATTGGAGATTTGTCCTTAAATCTAAAATCGCCAATCTAAAATCGATGGGCTTTTCCCTACACACTCGTTCACAATTTTTGCTCGAAACGCTGTATGCTACCTGCAGCCTGGAGGTAGTTCCTCCAGATGTCCACTCTCAGATTGAAGTCGCATTTCGCACCTACAACGGGCACATGAGATTTTTTCAGATAACAGGGTCGATCGCACTAATTTTTCCCATACAACTATTCCACAAGCCAACTTGCTTGAGAATCGCGGACGGGCTATTCATGCGAACTAAAGAACTTTAGAAACCCTTGCAGATTAAAAATATGGCTCCTTGCAGGTTGAATGTTACCTCACCTGCACAGGGATACAAGCCCCCGACTCATGTCGGGTAGAGCCAAAAAATTTAGATCTTAGTTAAGTTCCCCAATTAATCTGTGGAGTGAATCTAAAATCTAAAATCTAAAATCTAAAATCGATTGACTGTTAAAAGAAGGCGGAATGCGGTTTCTCAAGTCAGCTTAAATCAGAAACTTCGTGCAATCAAATACTGTTCTCAATCCAGCGAGCAATCAAGGCTCATCCTCTCGTACAACAGAGTTACCTTTTACTCTTCAAGATATCAAGGCAGCCATTCCAGCCCACTGTTTTGAGCCCTCGGCATGGAAATCTCTGGCTTATTTCTTTTTAGATATTGGCATCATCGCAGGTTTGTATGCGATCGCCTACACCGTCGATTCCTGGCTCTTTTACCCAATCTTTTGGTTGATGCAAGGAACCATGTTTTGGGCATTGTTTGTAGTGGGCCACGACTGCGGACACGGTTCATTTTCTAAGAGCAAATGGCTCAACAACCTGATCGGACACCTTTCGCACGCTCCAATTCTCGTGCCCTTCCACGGTTGGCGGATTAGTCACAGAACCCACCACGCAAATACAGGCAGCTTAGATAACGATGAAAGCTGGTATCCGGTATCGGAGAGCAAATACAATCAAATGCCTTGGTACGAAAAGCTGGGACGCTTTTATTTGATGTTATTTGCCTACCCAATTTATTTATTTCGCCGATCGCCCGATCGAACTGGTTCTCACTTCATGCCCGGTAGCCCGCTTTTCCGTCCGTCGGAAAAATGGGATGTGTTGACGAGTTCCGCATCCTTGGTACTGATGGTAGGCTTTTTAGGCGCGCTAACTTATCAGTTTGGTTGGCTGTTTTTACTTAAGTTCTACTTGGTTCCCTATGTAGTGTTCGTGATCTGGCTGGATTTGGTAACATTCCTCCACCACACAGAAGCCGATATTCCTTGGTATCGCGGTAATGATTGGTATTTCTTGAAAGGTGCATTGTCTACGATCGATCGCGACTACGGAATCATCAATTCCATCCATCACGATATCGGCACCCACGTAGCCCACCACATTTTCTCGACAATGCCGCATTATCACTTGAAGGAAGCAACAGAAGCAATTAAACCAGTGTTGGGCGATTATTATCGCAAGTCAAGCGAGCCAATTTGGAAGAGTTTTATGCGCTCTTACTGGGATTGTCATTTTGTCTCGGACACAGGTTCTGGAGTTTACTACGAATCACCTAACAGTCGGAGATCGGCTGAAGTTAAGTAGTTTAAATAAACAATAGAATGCGTAAAAACTCGGCTTCTTAAAGAAACCGAGTTTTTCATTTTTGGGCGTGTTTGATAAAATGATCCACATTTAACCTGCATATTTTGAGCAGGCTTTCTGACCCACCTCACAAGAACTTTAAGAACTTCAAAATGCCAACTAAATATTTTTTAGCTGATGCTGGCGACTGACATAAACACAATAGATTTGCATTGCTTTTCCAAGATCTCAATTCCTTCAATTATCTGCGTTTCTCTGTGTTAATCTGCCTTACATCTGCGGTTTCTCGCCCGAAGAATTATTCAATATTGTCTAATCAAAAAGGTTTGTAAGTTGTCGAGCATTTAATTTGTCTGCTTATTTTTATGGCAAATCTTGTGGGTAGACACGAGCTCCTCCCAAAAGTTACAAACTAAATAGACAACAGACATAATATTACAGATTACCTTTAAGCCCGATCGCCGTGACAATAGTCCACGCATCCACCAACAGCAGCAGCAGCGTACAGAAGAGCAAAATAAGATACATCCAAGGCTGCGACAAAGGGCGAACATCTCTAGTATCAATACCTGTTTTTGCTTCCACCAAACCGACTAAGTTAGCAAATCCAGCCACCCGCATTGGCAGCAAATAACCTTCACCAGAATAACTCAAAAAATAGTAAACTAAACCTCCTTGACCAGTCGATCGAGGTTTGAGAGCTTTTACCTCAGTCCAAGGTAGCGACCAACCCTTGCGAAACCAACGCGGAAACCAGTTGGGATATGTGACTTCAATCCCTTCCTCGCTCAAAATTACCCTTTCACTGAGCACGCCGTAGAGGCCCACAGCCCCGACAAAAATTGCCGCCCAGAGTGCGGCAGGGGGAACCGGTGCTTGGGTTACTTCCGACAAAAACGGCAATGGAATTGTCAGGGCTGTGTACAAGCTCAACAGCGTGATTCTAATCAGGGGAGAAAGCCGGAATACCGCTGGCTCAAATACTGGGGCAGAAGATGGGGAAAGGGCGATCGGTTGTGCTGACATGGCTGAATTCGAGAAGCTGTGTAATGCTATTTTTGCACAGTTGTCGATCCCGCCAACAAAACTCAGGGAAATACGAAAAACCAGACAATGTTTGCAGTCGGGAGTTTCGATCTAAAATTCATTTCACAAACTTTGATTCTTAAGAGTTGAGTTTTTAACGCTTTGCTGAAGTTGGAATTTTGAGCGCGGAGTTATCAATTCACTGACAATTTATAACTCAAAACTCACAACTTCAATTAATCAACGGCGGTTAGTGCCGGTACAGTCAAAGGTTCTGAGATTTCTCGGGATTTGGGGCGGCCGACCATTACTCCTCGATCGCCCTGAACTGCCTCTGGCGATCTGCTAGGATTGACGTTTGAGTAGGGGCCTTCGTTAATCTGCAAGCGATCGCAAGGAATTTTATCCGACAAAATTGCACTAGCCATCATCCCGGTGTGAATTTCCAATGCTGCCGCCGGCATAGCTTCAAACACTAAGCGCTGTCCGGGAAACACCACTCGTTCAAAGTACCAGTTAGGAATGTTGGCGATTCGAGCAATCTGAATCTGACTGGTGGCGTTGACGTAGCAGCACAGAATCTTGCTGTCGGTGTCTGATGGTACGGGGTCAAGAATTTGAGCCATAACTGCTGAGGGAGCCTTGCCTAAAAGTTTTAGTTATCTTCTCAGGCTAACACTAGGCGATCCCAGCCTACTGTAAAGCCGACTACCAACTCCCTAACACATTAGAGACCGATCGCGCGAAAATTTGTATTTAGCCGGATAAATACGTGATTTTTGACTCTCTGCTGAAATTTTCGGTCAAAATACGCTGTATTTACTTAAAAAGTAGCTTTTTCCTACTGCTGTTGCCGATCGACACCAACAAGCTCGGCCTTGAGCCCAATAGAAAAATTTAAGAATATTTAATATCAAATTGCGAAAATTAGACATATTGTAAAGTTATATTAAAAGAATATTAACATAGCTGAAAAAGTTCCACTTTAGGATATGGCAATCATGGAAAACCGAGAAAACCGAGTCCTGTACGTTCGCCTCCCTTGCAATCCTATTTTCCCGATCGGAGTTGTCTATCTTTCGGATCACGTACACAAGCTGTTTCCCAATGTCGAACAGCGCATTTTCGATTTAGGTGCCGTACCCCCCCTAGATTTCGCTAAAGCTTTAGATGCCAGCATAGACGAGTTTAAGCCGACTCTGCTGGTTTTCTCTTGGCGGGACATTCAAATTTACGCGCCCGTGGGCGGCAGGGGCGGCAACCCGCTGCAAAATGCCTTCGAGTTTTACTACGCCAAAAATCCGCTGATCAAGTTCCGGGGAGCCCTCGGAGGACTGCGTTTAGCAGCGTCTTACTACACCGAACTCTGGCGCAATTTGGGACTGATCGAGCGCGGATTGAAGCGGGCCCGGAAATACCGCCCCGAAGCTCGTGCAGTGGTGGGCGGTGGTGCTGTGAGCGTGTTTTACGAGCAGTTGGGACGCAGTTTGCCGGCTGGAACAGTGGTTTCGGTGGGGGAAGGCGAAGCTTTGCTGGAGAAGTTGATTAAGGGCGAAGATTTGGCCGAGGAAAGATGTTATGTGGTGGGAGAAACCGTCCCGCGCGCGAAGCTAATTCACGAAAAACCAGCCAACATCGAGAAAACTGCTTGCGATTATAACTACATCGAAACCATTTGGCCGGAATTTTCCTATTATCTACAGGATATGGACTTCTACGTCGGAGTCCAAACCAAACGCGGCTGTCCTCATAACTGCTGTTACTGCATTTATACGGTGATTGAAGGCAAGCAAGTGCGGATCAATCCGGCGGATGAGGTGGTGGCGGAGATTCGGCAATTGTACGATCGAGGTATCCGCAATTTCTGGTTTACCGACGCTCAATTTATCCCAGCACGCAAATTCATCGACGATGCGATCGAATTATTGCAAAAAATCATCGCCGCCGGCATGACTGACATACACTGGGCCGCTTACATCCGTGCGGACAATCTCACACCCGAGTTGTGCGATTTGATGGTAAAAACTGGCATGAATTACTTTGAAATCGGCATCACCAGCGGTTCCCAGGAACTGGTTCGGAAAATGCGGATGGGCTACAACTTGCGAGTAGTTTTGGAAAATTGTCGCGATTTAAAAGCAGCAGGTTACAACGATGTGGTTTCCGTTAATTACTCGTTTAACGTCATTGACGAAACCTTTGAAACCATCCGGCAAACTATTGCTTATCACCGAGAATTAGAGCGAATTTTCGGAGCAGATAAAGTAGAACCAGCGATTTTCTTTATCGGGTTGCAGCCGCACACAATTTTGGAAGAATACGCCTTTAAAAAGGATATTCTGCAACCTGGTTACGATCCCATGAGTTTGATGCCTTGGACAGCGCGCAAATTGCTGTGGAATCCCGAACCTTTGGGTTCGTTTTTCGGACAAATTTGTTTAGAAGCTTGGCAGCGGAATTCTAATGATTTCGGCCGCGAAGTGATGGCAATTTTGGAGGAAAAACTCGGCTGTGCGGATTTGGAAGAAGCATTAACCGCGCCTGTGGAAATCAAAGACAAACAGTTGGCAGCAGTTAATTAATTACCAGGTTCGCAGTGATGACTACGGTTATTTAAAAAATGGGAAATGGGAGGAAAAATGTATCTTCTGTTTCCCTTTTTATTATTGACTAAATAGCTAAGCGCCAATAAAAATTACTGTGTAACTGAGTCAGTTCGCGATCGCCTGGGGGGCTAGAAACCTGGTTTCTAGAAAAATCAAAAGTTTAGTAACGATAAATATATCAAGAAACCCGGTTTCTCAGCTCAGCGTGAACAAGTCATAAAACCTTAAAAATGTTATCAATGCAAGAGATTGCTTGCCTTGGCTCGCATTGACATACTTATGTATTTTTACTGGTGTAGGGTACACAGTTCGCACCTTACTTAAACCGACAGTGTACCGGGTTCCTGCAGCTTTCACCTCTGATATTAAATATTATTAATATCCAGCACATATCGCTTAAGATGTAATTATATAGTTAAAACCAGGAGTGAAAAGATGTTTGATAAATATAGATTTAAGAGCATTAAAGGAGTAGTTTTAGTTATGGCAGGCATTAGTGCGATTCCCTACCCTTCGGGAACCCCTACGGGGAACGGGATAGCTTCGCTTCACGGCTTTTTGACAGCCTCAGCAGAAGCCGCTCCACTAAATCAACCGATTGGCCAAGTTCGGGCGATCGCACCCAACACTTTGGGCAATAATCAACCGCTGCAAATTGCTCAAGTTGAGGGATGTCCGAGAGCGGAAATGGTGCAATTTTTCGCAACGCCCAACTTTTCTATATACATTTGCAAAACCCAGGAAGGCGATATTTTTTACCGAGGCCTCAGTAAAATAAATGGCACCCAAATCAATGTAATGCAAGTAACTACAGGTGACGACGGAACTTATGAAGCGACTAACGGCAATATTATCTATTCGATTAACCCCCAACGCCTGCAAGTCCGCCAGAATGGTAAGGTAATCTTGACCGAAGCTGTCATCAAGTAACACTAACTGTTAGTTAATGATAAATTCACTAAATTTAGGGTGTATTTTATTTAAGTTAAAAATTCAAGAGCATCAAAAACATATTGATTCCTAAATAATCACAGAGAATCAGTGGTAATGCTTATAAAATTGACTAACTTTTGTTTAAATACCTCTGAATTAGGACGATCGCCACAATATCGTCCACCGGTCTCGGCGGCGTCCGCATCCCCTGGGGAATCAAGCGAGAAAATCCCGTCGGAGGGTACATTTCCCAGTAGCGTTCCTTGGCTTCCAAACTGCTGAACCTCTCGTCAACCCGAACAATTTCGATCTCCGGCGACAAACTCTGCGTCAGTTTTTGTTTCCAACTCTTAGAAGTCGTTTGATCTCCCATCACTAATAACTCAATGGGAAACTGTTCGCACAAAGATTGAATAGTAGATATCGCTGCTTCCGACAGCACAACTTGATGGTAGCAGACCTTCTTATCTCTACCCATTACAGCTATGCCGCATTTGTCTTTACCGGGATCGAAACCTAAAATCATAGCCTGTTACCCATTATTAATTACCAAATTTATTTTTTAATGTTCAAATCTCCGGGGCCTTGTTTTTGTTGTCCGGTGCGGAAAACAACGGCTCCGTTTTCAAGAGCCACTAAATCTATTTTAAGCGGGCCGGCGATGTAAGTGACATCTGCGGCGATCGCCTGAACGTCCAGCGGTTTCTCGTACTGCTGCAATCGCTCGATAAAACCAGCCAAAGTTTCAACCTGATTGTCTGCCACTTGAACTCTACCGCCGACAACACCGATGAGGCGAGCGCGAAATTGACAAGCTTCTATCAATTGCAGCAACTGCTGTCGCACCTGTTCGTCGGTTAAAGTCACCGGATCGATAGCAACCCCTGCAATGACATCTCCAGCGCGGAACACAACTCGATTGATTTCTGCTTCTGCAAATACCTTAATTACCTTTTCTTCCCGCAGGTAATTAGCGCCGGCGACAATCCGCACCACGTAGTCTTGACCGTCTTTAATTTGACTAATGAGTTGATCGATTTCTGCTTTAGTAATTTGAATAACCTGCTCCCTAACCTTTCTATTTTCCGGCTGCATGAGTCCGACGGTGGTTTTATTTGCTTCTTGCAAAAGCCGATCGATCGCGCGACTCGCCATACCGGGTTCGAGGATGCGAACGACGCCAGCAGCTAAAATTTGACCGCGCCTGATGGCAACTGTACCCTCGCGGATTGCCTGAAAATCGCGTTCCAAAACTTGCACTTGCTGCTGCAATAAAGTTTGTTGCTGTTCGAGTTGAGCTTGTTGCTGTGCCAAGGTTTCTAAGAGTGCTTCCCTCTCGGCAATTACTTTGTCGCGCTCGACAATAGTTCGATCGCGCTCTGCCAGATTTTGCGCCCGCTGGGCAATTTCCTTGTCCCGCTGGGCAATTAGTTCGTTGCGAGCGACAATTTCCTTGTCCCGCTGGGCAATTTCTGCGTCTCGCTTGGCAATTTCTGCGTCTCGCTTGGCAATTTGAGTTTTTACCTGCTCGATTAACTGTTGGCGTTCCTCTTGCAGTTGGGCGATTTCCGCTCCTAAAGTCGTTTTTTGAGCAGAAACTGTTTTCAATTGGTTCTCGGTGCGATCGAGCTGAGCTTGTGTAGTCGATCGGGCCGTTTCAACCAGTTTCAATTGTTCTTCGGTGCGGGATTTAGCCGCTTCCACGCTGCTGAGCTGTTCTTCTGTCTCGGATTTAGCCGCTTCTACCTGACTTAACTGCTCTTCAGTTTTAGACTTGGCTGCTTGCACGCTGTTGAGCTGGGCCCGCAGCGAGTTTAATTTTGTTTGCGTCCGAGCTTGCTCGGCATTAGCGGCTTGGAGGGATTGATTAATTTGCTCTAAATTCGCTCTAGCTTGCGCTTGAGCGGCTCTGGCTTGAGCTAATTCAGTTTCCACTCGATTTTTTTCTTGAGTGGCCTGGTTGATTTCTCGGCGGGCGTTGTTGAGCCTTTTTTGAATCTCGTCTATTCTAAAAACTCCGGTTCGCAGCGGCTTGCTAGTCGCAAACAAAATGCCCAGAGTCAGTGCTGACAGGATGCTGCCAGCCATCACTGTCACAACAACAGCAGTATCGCGGGGGCGAAGTTTGAATAAGCTCAACCTTGCCTTGCCGACTTTCGTCCCAAGGCGATCGCTGACAGTGGCGATCACACCCCCCAACACTAAAATTACAAATACCAGGATGTATCCAGCAGTCATTCCGATTTTAGATTTTGGATTTTGGATTTTGGATTGAATCTAAAATCCAAAATCCAAAATCCCATACTTTCTCGGCATCAAGTGAATTGCTGGCTTAAGGCCACCGGGTTGTGGACTGTGATCTTTTTCTTGTGGATCGAGATCATGGTTTCTTGTCTGAGATCCCCGAGCAAACGAGTCACAGTTACCCGTGTCGAGCCGATCGCTTCGGCGATCGCCTGGTGGGACAGCTTCAAATCTATCGTAATCCCCTCCGTACCGGGCACGCCAAAATCCCGGCACAGAATCAGCAAAAAGCTGACGAGTCTCGAACCCATATCTCGGTGAGCCAGGGTTTCAATCATCATCTCGGTTTGCAAAATCCGAGACGACAGTCCCCGCAGCATCACCATCGAGAGTTCCGGGTCTTCCTTGAGCGCTTTCTCGACTTGTTCGATCGGCAGCGAGATCAATTCCACCGGCGTAAAGGCTACCGCGTGGTAAAACCTGTCCGATCGGTGTCCCGTAATCAGAGACAGCACCCCAAATACGCTATTTTCGCGTAGGAGGGCGACTGTAATTTCTTCCCCTGCTTCGTACACCCTGGAGAGCTTCACAGCACCTCTAATGAGAACGTAGACGCGCTCAGCCGGGTCTCCAGGGAAAAAAATTGTCTTGCCCCGTTCAAAGGTTTCCACAATGGGTGGAAACGCCCCGCCGCTGATTTGGCGGAACACGGCTGCTAGCGGTCTATCATGCGTCACGACTAGATCCTTTGTACTAATCAATACTTTATAACTTGCCGATTAACCTTTATTGAGTAAATATACAGCCCAACCTCCAATATCCAAGGATTCGGTTACTTCCATCTAATGTTAAGGTAAACACGCACTGTATGATTAAATCTAGCCCTTCTCTTAACTTTTTCAATTCCGCCCCCATGTAGCTCCACAGCAAAATTAATATCAATTGTGTCTCAATTGTGTCTCAATTGTGTCTGAATCAGTTAAAGCTGAATCAGTTGTGTCTAAACTGGCGGGGTTGTCGCAGAGAGCCAATGAGAACGGTGCTAGTTGCTTCTAGAAGAAATACAGATGATAGATTTGACCGGAAAAAATGCTCTTGTTACGGGCATTGCCAACAATCGCTCGATCGCGTGGGGTATCGCTCAGCAGCTCCACAAAGCTGGGGCCAACCTCGGCATAACTTTTTTGAAGGACGAGAAAGGCAAGCACGAGCGCAAAGTCGCTGAACTGGTGGAACCGCTCAATCCCAGTCTGTATTTGCCCTGCAATGTCCAAGACGAGAGCGAAATTGAGTCTACTTTTCAAACCATCGCCGAAAAATGGGGCAAGTTAGATGTCCTGATCCACTGTCTGGCTTTTGCCGGCAAGGACGAGTTGTCGGGAGATTTCACCAACACTTCGCGCCAAGGTTTCTCCAATGCTTTGGATATTAGCGCTTACTCGCTGGTACGGCTTTGTGCAGCAGCTAAACCGCTGATGGCCGAGGGTGGCAGTATTGTGACGCTGACTTATTTGGGCGGTGTCCGAGTAGTTCCTAATTATAATGTGATGGGAATTGCTAAGGCAGCTTTGGAAATGAATGTTCGCTATCTGGCAGCAGAACTGGGCCCGTTAAATATTCGGGTAAATGCGATTTCTTCGGGTCCAATTCGGACTCTGGCTTCGTCAGCAGTTGGCGGTATTCTGGACATGATCCACCACGTTGAGGAAGTGGCGCCGCTGCGGCGGACGGTGACTCAGCAGGAAGTAGGAAATGCTGCGGCTTTTCTGTGCAGCAATCTCGCTAGCGGGATTACGGGTCAAGTTTTGTATGTCGATGCTGGTTACGAAATCATGGGAATGTAATAGCTGGTAAACAGTTGACAGTTGACAGTTGACAGCGAAGTTTTTAGACAGTTAACTGTTGACAACAAGATTTGCAAACAGTCAACTGTCCGTTGTCCGCTACAAAAGTGTTAATCCCAAATTACTAATTAATTCTAATGAATGACCCATTGCAAATTATGGAGATAATCGATCGCCCTTCTGTACCTCCTGCAACTTCAGTTCAACCAGCTAGGGCCGCCTTGGTGAAACGCACGACACTGGAAACGGATGTCACTGCTAGCCTCAATCTCGACGGTGTAGGAACTTGCAAGGCGTCTACGGGGATTCCGTTTTTAGACCATATGTTGCACCAGATTGCTTCTCACGGATTGATCGATTTGGACGTGCAGGCGATCGGTGATTTGGAGATTGATGACCACCACACGAACGAAGATGTGGGAATTACCTTGGGCCAAGCGCTAGCAAAAGCTGTCGGGGATCGATCGGGCATTTCTCGCTTCGGACATTTCATCGCACCTTTGGATGAAGCTTTAATTGAAGTAGTGCTAGATTTTTCGGGACGGCCTCACTTAAGTTACAGCTTGGAAATTCCCAACCAGCGGATCGGCACTTACGATACTGAATTAGTGAGAGAGTTTTTTTCGGCGGTGGTGAACCACACTCAAATGACACTGCACATTCGACAGTTGCAGGGCGGAAATTCTCATCACATTGTAGAAGCGGCATTTAAGGCATTTGCGCGAGCTCTGCGGATGGCGGTAGAAATCGATCCGCGGCGCGCCAGTCGGATTCCGAGTTCTAAAGGGGTTTTGTAGTTTGGGGTTTGCAGTAGCCCAGAAGCGCTACTGCAAAGCTGTAAATCAAAATATATCTGCTATATAAGACATCTCCAAAATAGTAATATGCTGTGGTAAAAGAACATAAGAGACATTTTTTTACACAGAAAAATGAGCGGCCTCTTGAATTCTATTGAAGAGAATCATAAAGAAACACAGCGATTAATTGGTGTAGAATATGAACAGTTACAACAATTGCTCCAAAATGCCTAACCTGGACTTCCCCCGTACAAATGTAATAAAATATCTAAAACATTTACCACTTATAGGTTTCAATTGTTGAGTGAAAAAACTGTACCCAAGTTAAAGCAATAGCCGTTTTGGCGATCGCGCAGAACGCAATAGATTCAATATAATTGGCGTAAGCTTGCAGGCGTGAATAACCTACATGGCTACAGAAATTTTACTCAACAATGGAAACTTTTGCAATGATAGGCTTTTGAGCCTAGGTAAGTATATTTGCAGGGGGAAGTCCAGTTTAATAAGTTCAACAGATGCAATTACATTTGAGGCTTTTATCCTCCTAGAACTCGTACAAAAATTAGGGAAAGCGGGTTGTTTAGTGATGGATAAGTGTACTATTCATACCGGAGAATAATGAGAAAAAGCCATCTTAAAAAGGGGCAAAGTTAATATACTTATCGCCCTAGTCGCCGGACTTCTCCCCAATTGAAAATTTATTGTCAAAAAATAAAAATATTCTCAGTTCTATCAAGACGAGTAATTATTAAGATTTAGCAAAAGCACTGTTGGTTTCCATTTAATGCAGTTACAGAGCGAAAATATTTGGAATTGGTTTACTCACTGCCGTTATTGTACGTCATCTTTATGAGAAAGGCTATATATTATTTCTAACGTAATTTAGACATTTTCTAGCCCCTTAAAGACCTGAAAAGCTGTCTAGGTAAGGGAAAGATTTTGATGCCCCATCATAGCTGAAATCCTTGTCAGTTCTAGACTGAACTCAATTCAATCTCAAACCCTTTACCTGTGTTAGTTTGCAGCCTTTTTTGATGGAATTTTTGTCTGAGTCGCGTTAGCGAATTAGCGCATCTGTCGCCGACAACCAAGTCTGATCGTGCATCAAACTCGGTTTCAGACCACACGTAAGCCCAGGACTATAATTGTCACACTTGCGTGCAAGGACTGTTCAATTTAACTGGGGCGATCGTCAGTAAGTTCAATCATTCCGCAAGGCTGCGATCGGATCTAAGCGAGCCGCATTCCGAGCCGGCAATACTCCAGCTAACAACCCGACGGTAAAAGACAGCCCAAAACCGGCCGCGATCGACCATACAGAAACCACAAACGGAAATTTGAACGCTGTCGAAGCCCCAAAGGCGATCGCAATTCCCAGCCCAATTCCCGCCGTTCCCCCCACCGTCGAAACTAAAATAGATTCGGCCATAAATTGAATCAGAATTGCTGCATTAGTAGCGCCTACCGCTTTGCGAATTCCGATTTCCTTAGTGCGTTCCACAACAGACACCAACATAATATTAGCAATACCGATGCCGCCAACCACCAAAGAAATTCCGGCGATCGCTCCGATCATAACCGTAAATAAACCTATCACATTGCTGAAAGTATTAACTATCTCAGCTTGATTTACAACTCGAAAATCATCCGGTTGTGGCGGATAAATATTGTGGCGCAAGCGCATGATATTTTCTACCTGAAATTGAGCATCCGCTAAATCCGCTTCGCCCGCAGTTTCCAACCAAAAACCAGAGATCGCAATCCCCGCTAAAGAATTTCTGCCCACAATCCGCGAAGACATATTTTTGAGGGGAATATACACTCGATCGTCCTGATCGGTTCCCCCTACAGACCCCTTGCTTTCCATCACTCCAATGACCTTGTAGCGGTTTCCCTGAATGCGAATGTCGGAGGATAGCGCATTAGCTCCGGCTCCAAAAAGTTCGTCCCGCACCTTAGAACCGAGGACAACTACTGGCTCAGCAGCATTCAATTCATCCTCGTTAAAAAACCGTCCTTGTTGAGGTTGAATGTTCTTGACATCGGGATAATTTAAATCTGTTCCCAAAATAGCAGTAAATGAATTTTGTCCGCCATAAACGACTTGCACTTGGCGCTGCAAATAAGCCGAAATTGCCTTAACAGCAGGAGCTTGTTTGCCGATCGCCTTAGCGTCATCCCAAGTAAGGGTAGTAGCAGAACCGCTTCCCTGACTGACACCACCGGATCGCGCAGCGCCGGATAACACCAACAGCACATTTGTACCCAAAGCCTTTAACTGTTCTTCAGTTGATTTTTGTACTCCCTGTCCCACGGAAGTAATGGCAATTACCGAAGATATCCCAATAATTACGCCCAGCATAGTTAAACTGGTACGTAATTTGTTATTCCACAGCGCCTCTGTCGCCATGAAAGCGATTTGAACGTTAGAAATTTTGTTGGTGCGGGGGCGAGTCTTTAATTTCATGTTATTTGTTATTTGTTATTTGTTATTTGTTATTTGGTGGCAACTTCTAAGAATTATGCCTAAATTGACCCCTAATTTATCACCTGACGATGCAACCGGAAACGATATAATTTGTGGCACGACCCGCCGGGGGTTGAAACCCCCGTCTCATAGCTAAAGTCGGTTGAAACCGACTGAAAATGCGTCTGAAACAGATGTAGATTAACTAAGCTGTTCGACATCTAAACTGCATCAACTCGCGTTACCTTTGTTTTTGATCTTTCGGTTCCATTTCATAATTAA
>NZ_JAUBQM010000091.1:0-25172 GCF_036701245.1 Microcoleus sp. Pol14D4 | reverse complement strand
TAAACGAAAAAAATTTGGGGCTTCAACTTTTCACAACTGATAAAAAAATTCCACCCACATCTGCGGAATGTGGGTTTTAAGTGCGTCAGTTGTTTTTGATCGTCGGGAATCAGCGAATAAGCAGCTTGCTGTACTCGATCGTGTAAAAAATTGTATACAACCTTCTGAGAATTTTGTTGAGGAACTGCTTGATTTTCTTGCCCTACATAAAACTTATAAACATCACCAACTGGTAAAATCAGACCTTCTTGTAATGCTTTCCACAAAGCAGCAGCCGTCTCAATTTGAGATTGTTGCGAAACAATTGCCAATGTTGCTCAATCAAACTGATTGCCAATACAAGCAGCTAACTGCAACATCTGTTGAGTTGAGGGCGGTAGCTTCCCTAATTGTAATGCCATAAAGACAACGACATCATCTGTAACCGCAAGCTGATTTACTTGTGCAATGTCACATTCCCAGCCCCCTTGTACCTCCCTCTGTCCCCCCTTGGTAAGGGAGGATGAAAGGGGGGTGGGGGATAGAGAGGGGTAGTTAAATTGAATTAGTCGCTCTTGATGTAAGGCTTTGAGAAATTGCGTAGCAAAAAATGGATTTCCTTTGGTTTTCTGAAATATCAGTTGAGAAAGAGGCAATGTCAAACTTTCGGTCGATTTCAGGGTGTCAGCGACTAACTGATTTACTTTTCTTAGGTTTAGTGGTGCTAAATTAATTGTATTAATCGTTGCTTGGCTTTTTTTGAGTTCGCTCAAGGTCAACATTAATGAATGTGCTGGATTGACTTCATTATCGCGGTATGCACCTATTAATAAAAGATGACCTGTATCAGCCATTAAAAGCTGCATTAATTTCAGCGATGCCGAATCTGCCCACTGTAAATCATCTAAAAATATCACTAATGGATGTTCTAAGGTGGTAAAAATTTTGGTGAACTTTTGAAACAATAAATTAAATCTATTTTGTGTCGCAGTTCCTGATAATTCTATTACAGGTGGTTGTTTACCGAGAATTATTTCTAGTTCGGGGATGACTTCAATAATTATCTGCCCATTTTCTCCAACTGCTGATAATATTTGGTTTTTCCACTGCTGAATCTGTGCATCACTTTCGGTTAACAATTGCCCAATTAAATCTCGGAAGGCTTGCACAAACCCACTCAAGGGAATATTGCGCTGAAATTGATCGAACTTACCTTTAATAAAATAACCGCGTTGCCGCACAATTGGTTTATGAACTTCCTTAACGACTGCTGTTTTTCCAATTCCAGAAAAACCAGCTACTAGCATCATTTCTACCCCCCTATTTCCCCCCTTAGCAAGTGGGTATTCAGAGGGGTTAGCGATTCGCTCAAATGCTTGTAGTAGAGTTGATACCTCGGTTTCTCTTCCATAAAGTTTATCGGGGATGATGAAGCGATCGCTTACATCTTTTTGAGCAATTTCCAAGTATTCAATTTGACCGTTTTCTTGAAGTTGAGTAAAACATTTCTCTAAATCAAACTTTACTCCTAATGCACTTTGATAGCGCTCTTCGAGATTTTTTGCCATCAATTTACTAACTATTTTTGATAGTAAAGGCGAGATTTGTGAATTAATTTCATGTACTAATGGTGCTACTTTGGCAATATGACAATGTACCAACTCCATCGGATCGTTTGATTGAAAAGGTAACTCTCCTGTCAGTAATTCGTAGAATGTAACACCTAGAGAATAAAAGTCAGTCCGATAGTCAATTCCCCGATTCATCCTTCCTGTTTGTTCAGGGGAAATGTAAGCTAGTGTTCCTTCTAAGACATTGGGATTGATTAGTGTTTGGGTTTCTCGTGGTAGCAAAGATGCAATACTAAAGTCGATTAACTTGACTTGTTTGGTTTCGGGATTAATTAAGATATTGCTGGGTTTAATGTCTTTATGAATAATGCGATGACGATACAATATATCTAAGGTATTGCACAGTGAGATCGCGATTTCCAAAAATTCTCTCAAAGAGAGTGTATTTTTCCCTTTTTGTGCCCAATCCTTAAGAGAAATTCCCCCAAAGTCTTCCATTACCAGCGCATAACCATTCTGATAGGGTTCCAGGCTATAAGTTTGGACAATCAGAGGTGAGTTAAGATTGTTAGCAATGGTATATTGATTGCGAAACTGCACGAGTTCGCTAAAGGTGGGATAGTCGTTTTTCAAGAGTTTGATGACCACAGGTAATTGGTCACTGGTACGGATAGCCCGATAAACTAAGGTGCGACTTCCTGCATAAACTGTTTCGATAATTTGATAGTTGAGAATTATAACGTTTGTAGGAAGGTTGTGGTTTTGAGCGGAATGATTTATAGCCATTGTGAATTGTTGGAAAATAGCTGAGTGAGTGGTTGGCTAAATGAGGCTGAATGTTATGGAAAAGTTAACTTTTTTGTTCTGGCTTAATTGGTAAGGCGATAATAAATTCTGTTCCTTGACCCGGAGTAGAATTGACGTTCAGTGAACCGCGGTGTTTCTCAACCACAATTTGACGAGCGATCGCCAATCCCAACCCCGTCCCTTTCCCTACTCCCTTGGTAGTAAATAATTCATCAAAAATCTTCTCTTGCACTGCTTCACTCATGCCCACACCGTTATCTTTAATGCGAATCATCGCTTGTTTTTTATCCCCATATATTTCAGTTTTAATGGTAATTTTATTGACTATTTCTGCATAATTTCGGTCTTGATTTGATTCGTCCAAAGCATCGATCGCATTACCTAACAAATTCATAAATACTTGATTCAACTGGCCGGCATAACACTCCACTTGTGGCAAATTACCGTATTCCTTAATCACTTTGATTTCTGGACGATTTTCGTTAGCCTTGAGGCGATGTTTCAGAATCATAATGGTGCTATCGATGCCATCGTGGATATTACAAGCTATGGGATAGTTAGTATCGGCACGGGAGAAGCTTCGCAGACTGTTACTAATATCTCGAATCCGCTTCACGCCTTCCCGCATCGAACCTACTAATTTGGGTAAATCTTCTCGGATGTAATCAAGATCTATGTTATCGATTTCTTCTTGAATCTCTGGATCTAGTTGCGGATATTTTTGTTCATACAAATCGAGCAATCCAAATAAATCTTTGATATAATCTAAGGCGGGTTGAATATTACCAACCAGAAAACCCACTGGATTATTAATTTCATGAGCTACCCCAGCCACTAAATTTCCCAACGCTGACATTTTTTCGCTTTGAACTATTTTTACTTGTGCTTGTTTGAGATCGGTTAATGCTTGTTGAGATTCTTGATACAAACGGGCATTTTCTAAAGAAATAGCAGCTTGAGAAGCCAGCAAATTTAGCACTTCAATGCGATCGCTCGTAAACGCCCCAACTGTCAGGTTATTTTCCAGGTATAAAACTCCTATTAACTGCCCTTGATTAAGAATTGGAATACAAAGAACACTGATCGGCTGGTGCTGTTCAATATAGCGATCGCTCGCAAGCTGGGAACTTACCCTAGCATCAACTATTACCAAAGGTTTCAAACTACGCTTGACAGTGTTAACCAAACTAATTGCTACCTCCTGACTTGATTCTAGAGGTATTGATGGTAATAGCTTAGGTTCCTGTCCCTCTACTACAAGAGCCGCTACCTGTAAATACTTTTTTTGTTTGAGCAATAAGACACACTTAGTGGCGCCAGCATTCGCGATCGCTATTTTTAGGAGAGTAGTCAGGAGTTTATCTACTTCAATCTCCCCAGAAATGGCTTGAGAGGCTTGGATCAGAGTAGGCACATCGAGAAATTCCGAGTTGCTGCTAGAAGAGTTGGTATTATAAGTAATGGTTCCCCGGGCGATCGTTTCTTTAAAGGAAGTAAAGGATTGAGGTTGCTGAAGGATAATACCGAGTAGGCGAGGATAACGTTTTTCCAAATCGTCTATTTTGGCTTTAGCTCCCCATCTGGCATAACAATAATACGCTTCAATCATGTAGGCTTGAGCTACTTTTTCTTTGCCCCATTCCAAGTAGAATTTGGCTGTGAGTTCGTTGGCGAGGGCTTCTTCGTTGATGAATAGATTTTCTTTAGCGAGTTGGATAGCCCGGTCATAGTGTTCAATCGCCTCAGCTTTATTACCCCAAACTCGATGCTTTTCTGCTTCAACCAAATACCACTTATGCAGATGATTCATGGGAGCATTTTGCGCCCGCTGTTGCAGAATAGTTTGATGAGTTTCCACCAGGGCGAGTATTTCGGATTGCTCCTGCTCTGGCTTGGTGGGGAAGATTGCTAGGTACGTCAAGGCTGCATAGAAATGAAAAATCGGAACATGAATCAATCCCGATATTGCCATCAAATACTGCTTCGCTTGGGCAATGTAGTCTAGGGCAGACGTATTGTTTCCATAACAGTAGGCAAGTAAAAGTTTGTAAACATAGACCTTGGCGATCGCCGTAAGTTCATTATTCTGATGATGCTGAGGAAGCATCACCGTTTCATCGTAGGCAGAGCCGATTAAGCAATCAGACGGAATACAGACTTTCCTCAAGTTATTCACAGTCTGCTGAATAATATCAAAATAAGCCAGAGCCGAATATTGTTTTGCCTGTGCCATCGCAGCACTATAACTTGCTATTTCGGTCTCCCAAGTGTCAAGTTCCACCCCACTAAAAAAGTTGGATTCGAGGTATATGAGTATGCTATAGCCAGATTGTAAAAAATTTCCTGTTTCCATAGCAGCCGTATAGCTACCTTTCAGCGTCGGTATCGTTGCCCTTATAGCTTCTTGGCGATGCTGAATAAAGCTCCCAAAAAAAGCTGGAATTGTGGCTTTGAGTTCGCGGATATTGAACCTATCGAGCAAATTCATCGCCAATTTACCAAAGCTATAGCCTGTTTCCACCTTTTCCAAAAAGGCGCATAATACCATTCCGTGAATTGCATACCCCACCGTCGATGCGGGTGCATTCCCAAAGTCGATCGATAAACTCACCATCATGGAGCTAAGAATGGGTAGCAATCCCGGCATTCCCAGAAAAACGGGCGGAAATAAAGCTCCCAATAGTTGTATTGCTGCCTGAGTTGTGGGATCACTCATCACTGGTAGGTCAACCAGTTCTTCAATCCGTTTGCCGCCTTGTTGGCTGCCAAGGGTTTGTAGTGCTTTGCCAATTTTGGTTTCATCAGTTTCGGTGGGGAGTTTAACACCCAATTGTAAGAGTGCATCTCTCCCTACCGCGATCGCTTCTAACATCTTGCCTTGGGCTGTCTGGGCGACGATTAAAATTTCGTAAATTTTAACTTTGTCTAAAATTGTCTGAGCTGATTGCAACACCAGTGTGGCCATCTGTTCCATTCCATCAAAGTCATTATTCAAATAGACAACTTCGGCAGCAGCAACATAGAGATTTAGAGTCAATTCATACTGATGAACCCAGCACTTGCTTGTAAGTAACTCAATTCCTATTTGTAAATAAATCCTTGCTGCGGCGTAAGCTGTAGACTTTCTCGCCTTAACTCCAGCTTTCAAATTCAGTTGAGCTAATGCTTCTCGTTCGCTCGGTTGAGTAATTAACTCAATTCCTAAATTAAAATGCCCGACAATATCAAACAGTTTTTCATCGGGGTCTATCTCTGAGGATTTTTGTAGGATTAATTGTCCTATTTTGAGATGAGTTGCTTGTTTTAGATCGTCAGGAATCAGGGAATAAGCAGCTTGTTGGACGCGATCGTGCAGGAATTTATAAGTGGGATTAGCTGAAGCCTTAAAAACTTCATCAATATCCGATTCCGTAAAGAACTTATAAATTTTGGTCGTGGGAATTACCAAACCTTCCTGCATTACTTTCCATAAAGCCGTAGCCGTCATTCCCGCAGATTTCTCACTGGCAATTACTAACGTATTCAAATCAAACTGCGCTCCAATACAAGCAGCTAATTTTATAACATCCTGAGTTTCTGGCGGCAACTTCTGCAATTGTAAAGCCATGAATTCAACGACATCATCAGTGAACGCTAAGGCTTGGACCCCAGCAAGATCGCACTGCCAATGCCGAATCTCCCAATTAAAGCTAACTAGCTTATCGTCATGTAATGTCTTGAGAAACTGAGTAGCAAAGAACGGATTTCCCTGAGTTTTTTGATACACTAATTTTGTCAAAGGTTGGGCCAGGGATGATTTGCAATTTAGCGTATCCGCCACCAACAAATTCATATCTGGTTCGCTTAACGCTGGCAAAGTAATCCTATTCACTGTTGCCCCTGTTTTAACTATCTCATCCACCGTCAAGATAAATGGATGCACAGGCGAAACTTCATTATCTCGATAGGCCCCCAATACTAATAAATATCCTGTATCCCTCATCAATAGTTGTAGCAAATTTAGGGAGGCTGAATCCGCCCATTGCAAGTCATCCAAAAACATCACTAAAGGATGTTCTTTGCTTGTAAAAACTTGCATAAATTTCTGCATGAGCAGATTAAAGCGATTTTGGGCGGCACTTCCTGACAATTCTGTTGCAGGAGGTTGAGCGCCAATTATGCCTTCTAACTCAGGAATCACATCAATCAAGACTTGTCCGTTGTCTCCCACTGCTGCTAAAACCTGCGTTTTCCATGTTTGCAATTGGGTATCGGATTCTGATAGCAATTGACCCATTAAGTCGCGGAAAGCTTGCACAAAGGCACTGAAGGGAATGTTGCGTTGAAATTGATCGTATTTGCCTTTGATAAAATAACCGCGCTGACGGACAATGGGTTTATGAACTTCATTGACAACGGCGGTTTTCCCAATTCCCGAAAAACCTGCTACTAGCATCATTTCTGTTGCTCCCAGGCTAACTCGCTCAAAGGCAGCTAATAGTCGATCGACTTCTTTTTCTCTACCGTAGAGCTTTTCGGGGATAGTAAAGCGAGCGCTAATATCTCGCTTTCCGAGTTCAAAATCTTCTATTTTGGCTGTTTTTTGTAACTGAAATAAACAATTTTCTAAATCGTGCTTGAGTCCTAATGCACTTTGATAGCGTTTTTCGGCATTTTTTGCCATCAGCTTACTGACAAGTTTCGATAAAATTAGGGGAATTTCTGCATTTATTTTATGGATCGGTATCGAGTGTTTAGCGAGGTGACAATGCACCAATTTCATCGGATCGTCCGAGATAAATGGCAACCTTCCTGTCAACAACTCATAAAAAGTCACACCCAGGGAATAAAAGTCACTCCGATAGTCAATGCCTCGATTCATCCGTCCTGTTTGTTCGGGAGAGAGATAGGCTAATGTTCCTTCTAAGATATTGGGATTCTGTATTTCTTGGGTTTCTCGTGGTAGGAGGGAGGCAATACTAAAGTCAATTAGTTGGATTTGTTTGGTGTCTGGATTAATGAGAATATTAGCGGGTTTAATATCTTTGTGAATGACTCGGTTTTGGTAGAGATAGTGGATAATGTCTGTTAGTTGTATGGCGAGTTGGAGAAATTCTGCTAAAGGTAAAACTTGAGATGGTTGGGTTTCATTTGTTGCTGTTTTGAGATAAGTAGATAGGGAGACTCCGCCAAAGTCTTCCATTACTAGGACATAGCTATTCTGGTATACTTCCAGCGTCAGGGGTTTGACGAGGTGAGGGAAGTCGAGATTTTTGGCAATAGTATATTGGTTGCGAAACTGGACGAGCTCGTTGAAGGTGGGGTATTTGTTTCGCAGCAGTTTGACGACGACTGGGTACTGGTCACGGGTACGGATGCCTCGATAGACTAGGGTACGTGTACCTACATAAAGTTTCTCTGTAATCTCATAACCTGACAAATTTGCGATCGCATCCATAAGTTATTAACCGTTTATTGTACAACCGTTAAATTAAAAGCTTGCATTCTATTGTATTTTATTATTTTACAAAGATAGCGATCGCAAACTCTGCACCCTCGCTAGGGACAGAATTAACTTTAATTTTTTTCCAAAGTTTATAAACTATTATTTGAGCGAAAGTAATTTGGTCGCAAGCATCCGGATTCATCCGTGTACCTGTGAAAAAAGCTCCCCATCCCGATCGCAAGTCCCGGACTCATCCTTGCGAGAAATCTCAAATCTTAAATTTCAAATCGCATAACGTGCGATCGCTAATCCTAAATTAGTTCCTTTGCCTACTCCGCACTATTTGCCCTATGTTATGTATAGTATGCTTGCGTAAGTTGTGATGCTATCATAAAACAATAATTTGTAATTTTTAACCGCAAATATACGCAGATAAACCCGGATCTAGTGTTGAGCTTATCTGCGTATATTGGCGTGATCGGCGGTTTTATTATGCTTTATTCGCCGTAGTGGCTGCCGACAACCTTACCCCGAAACACAACATAATTGTAGATGTTGTAAAAAATCATAATCGGGAGCAGAACGCCCATAAACACAATCATAAATACCAGGGCGCTGGGCGAAGCTGCGGCTTGGTAAATCGTGATTTGTGAGGGAATAATGTAGGGAAAAACAATCAATCCCAAGCCGATGAAAGTAAGCAAAAAAATCAGAATCGTCCAGATAAACGGCGTGCGTTCTTCTTTATTTGCGAGACTTTTCAGCAGCAGCCCTACCAACAGCACTCCCAGCAAAGGAATCGCGGCAAAGACATAAACTAGCGGTTTCTCAAACAACCTGGATCTAGCACTTTCGTAAAAAATCGGAGTGGCGATCGTAATTAAAACTGCTCCAATTAAAGTCGTCACCGCCGCAATTTTAGCCGTGCGATAGTGATTTGTTTGCAGTTCGCCCTCGGTTTTCATAATTAGATAGGTTGAACCGATCAAAACATAGCCTTGAATCAGTGTCAAAGCAACCAAGATCGATCGCCAATCCAGCCAATCCCAAGTAGAACCTACAAAGTGACCGGCTTCATCAACCGCAATGCCTTCGAGCACCGCACCCAGGGCAAATCCTTGAGCTAAAGCTGCTAAAAAACTGCCAGCACCAAAGGCATAATTCCAGAATAATTTGCGATTAGAATGCTCGCGAAATTCAAAGGCTACAGCCCGAAATATCAAACCAAAAAGCATCATGCAAATCGGTATGTACAATGCCGTTAAAATCGTACCGTAAGCGAGGGGAAATGCGCCAAACAGAGCGCCTCCCATCAACACCAGCCAAGTTTCGTTAGCATCCCAAACGTTACCCAAACTCGTCATTAAAATGCCCCTGCGTTCCTCGTCATCAGCAGTCAGAGACAGGATTCCTACTCCTAAGTCAAAACCGTCTAGCATGACATATAGCAGGAGAAATAAAGCCAAAACTACAAACCAAACTTGTGGGAGAAAATGCTCCAAAGCTTGCATACCATCTCCTATTGTTGTGCTTCTACGGGACGTTGATCGGGAATGTGTTCTGCGGGTTGACTTTCGATTGCAGGTTCATTGTCTAATCCCGGTACCGGCAGAGTTAAATTAGGCCCTTGGCGGATAATTCTGCTGCCAAAATACAAGGCACAAACAAACAAAAAGCTGTAAATAACAGCAAAGAAACTGAGAGAAGTTAAAACATTGCTGGCGGGGATGTTTGACACCGCATCAGCAGTGCGAATTTGCCCGTATAAAGCCCAAGGTTGTCTGCCGACACAGCGGACAATCCAACCCGATTCTACAGCAATATATCCCAGGGGAGCAGCTAATACCCAAGCGCGCATCAGCCAAGGTTGACTGCTAATATTTTCAGCAGAAAGTTTGCCTCGCAGCCACTGAATTATACTGAACAGCATCAGTCCTAAAAAGAAGAATCCAATCCCGGACATGATGCGAAAACAATAGTAGATTAAACCCACCATTCGGGGTCTATCTTCTGGCTTCCACTCCTTCAATCCGAGTACGGGTTCGGAGAGTTTTTGTTTGAATTCCAAAACGTATCCTAAGCCATTAGGTACGCTAATTTCCCAGTCATTTTTTTGGGCTTTTTCATTAGGCAAAGCTAGCAAAGTCCAATCTGCGGACTCTCCCGCTGGTGAAGTTTCCCACTTAGCTTCGATTGCTGCTAATTTAGTGGGTTGATAGTGATAAACTTGTTCAGCGCTCAAATGTCCGATGTATATCTGCAAAGGTGCAACGGCGATTGCTGTCGCTATGGCAATTTTTAAAGACTTGGAAAAAAAGGCTTGGTTGCGCTTATTGAGAATGTACCAAGCGCTAATTCCCCCAATGACAAACAGCGAAGTTTCTAACGTCGCAAAAAACATATGGAGAATGCTGTTTAATGCGAACGGGTTCAGAATTGCTTGAAAGTAATCGCTGACAATAAACTTGCCATTGACCATTTCTCCACCCGCAGGAGTTTGCAGCCAAGAGTTAGCGACTAAAATCCATACTGTGGATAGGTTAGCGCCGAAGGCTACCATGATTGTAGCGAAATAATGGACGATCGGGTGAACGCGCTCCCAACCAAACAGCATAATTCCTAAAAAGCCGGCTTCTAGCATAAATGCCATTGAAGCTTCAAAGCCCAAAATGCTGCCAAAAAAGTCACCAACAGCTTCAGAAAATGGTGCCCAATTCGTGCCAAACTGAAATTCCATCGGAATTCCTGAAGCTACTCCAATACCGAAGTTAAGGACGTAGAGTTTAGACCAAAAACGAGCGTGATGGTAGTAGTCGGGATTGCGAGTTTTTAGCCACATTCCTTCAACAATTACCAGATAAATCCCCATTCCAGTTGTCAAAACTGGCCACAGCATATGGAATATGGCGGTTAGCGCAAATTGCATCCGCGATAGGGCCACGGTGTTAGATAAGATATCCATCGTTATATCCTTTGGTCAGTTCAAGAGATGTTAGCTTGCACAAATCTCATAATGGACACTGACAAGGTAACGCAGAAATTTACTTAGTGCAGAATGCACTGACTTATCTTTATTAAAAATTAAGATTTGCTGTTTGAAGGAAGAAGGAAGAAGCCAAGCGCAATAAAATCAATAACATCAATAGTTTCAGCAATTAAGCACGTCCTAAGCCTCTTGGTAGTTGCTATAATAGTAATTTAACTCAAATATAGGTCGCGTGTCCCCCTTAACTTAAAATAGAAAACTTACTCTCAATCTTCCTCTTCTTTTCTCCCCTCGGCTCTCTCGGCAGTTAACTTACATAAAATCTCTCCATAATCAGTCCTTAAAATCTCAAATGGTATTACCTAACCGTGACAGTGTAACTCAGTTTAAATGGTTGAAAATTAGCTTGTTTTTTTGCTGTTCCGCTCAATTCAAGCTGGTAAATACCAGCCTTGGGAAACACGATATCAGCTCCGGGAATCCCTTGATATTTCTCGGCTGATATGGCTTTTAAAGGCGGCTGCATCAGTGGCTTATCCCCTTCTTGGCGCTCTTTTGGATAAACCGCTAATTTGCAATTGCACTGCTCTAAGGGGATAATTTTGCCGCCCCGGCGAGTCAGCGCAAACCACACTCTCGCAGACTGTCCGGCGCGGGGGTTGTGGTTTGGTTCTAGGTGAAAGGTAGCGGCTACATCTCCCGATACTTCGACTTGGTGCGCCAAAACTGAAATCGAGTTTAACTGCGGCGCAGTGGGAATTGCTGCTTCAATTAGCAATCCCCAAAAAACTAACAATCCTAAACTTTTACTTTTGTTTGACAGGCGAAACATAGAACTTCTCTAGTGATAAAATTGACCAAAAAAAGCGCGATCGCACTAGCAAGACGCCCAAGGCAATTATACCCAACATTAGCGCCCCCAATTGATTAACCGCCGTCGATTCAAAGCCGCCGAGATAGTGGGAACCGATGAGTGCCGCGTGTACAGCGCACAACAGGAAAGCTGGAACGCTTAACAGGTGAAGCATTCGCCACAGTTGGCCTAAATAATTTTGAATACGATCGCAACTTGTAACCGCCGCCGGCAACATCAACAGCAGCGACAGCATCCCAGCCGCCATTCCCAACTGGTGCTGCGGCAACATAAAAGATAGCGCGTCAAAATTCCATTTCAGCGTATGGTCCAGCATATGAAACGTGTGGGCGACTGCTAAGACAAACGCGCCCACACCCAAGGCGCGGCGGTAACGGAACAGTTGCGGCAAAAACTTGCTAACCGGACGCGCCAACAGTGCTAGCATCAAGCACAGCAGCGCTGCGTGCCCAGTAAAATCAACCATTTCATCGGTTCGCAGCAAGGTAAGAATTCCGATCGCCACTGTCACCCAACCACCCGCACGAAACAGTTGACTCCGCCTGTTTGCGCTCAATCTGCCAGCAAAAAAACCCACTCCCAGCATAGTTGGCAGCGTGCCGAGTCCAAAAGCCAGCATCGTCGCCGCACCCAAAACCGGGTTTCCGGTTTCCGCCGCCTTAATCTGGGCTGCGTAGAGGAAACCGCAGGGAATCAAACCCCAAAGCAAACCCAAAGCAATCGGCACCCACCAGTTTTTTTGCGCCGAAAGCTTGCTCATTGCTTGTCCGACTCGATCGTGCGACAGCGGGTGCAATCGGGGCAATCCCGGCAGCAAGTTCGGTTTAATTTGCCCTACTCCGAACCAAATCAGCATCGTGCCCGTTAGAAGTGCGATCGCCCGCCGCAATTCGCTACCCGTACCTGCCAAAAGTCCGCCAGCAATTAACACCGAACCCAGTCCGCCAATTGCAGCACCAACCAAAGCGTAAGCAGCTATTCTCCCCAAATTTAGCAGCACGTGAAAGCGCAAAGTCGCTAATTTATCGTTGCCGGAATTAGAAAGAGAAAAGGCCATTGTCAGAGGGCCGCACATCCCAGCGCAGTGACCGAAACTGCCGAGAAATCCCAAAATTGCAATTAGCAGCAGGTCTAGCATTTTGAGTTAGTAGTCAGCAGTCATTAGTTATTAGTTTTTTTACTGCTGATTGATTATTGATGAGTGTTGACTATCATAAATGTAGCCTATCGATTTTGTCAAAAGACAGTCTGTCAATCGATTTTCGATTTTCGATTTTCGATTTTAGATTGACCCCAGGGATAAATGCTCTTTCTTGAGGATTTTCGATTTTCGATTTTGGATTGATTCCACGGATAAATGCGGGGGCTTGTACCATCAAGAAATTCGTGGTCAAATTTATCTCAATCAGAGGGGCGGGTTTATTTATCGCCTGAGTGAGTTACAAATATTTCTCGTGAAACCCGCCTCTACAGACTAATGACTAATGACTAATGACTAATAACTACTTTTGTTCTGGATGGGCCGCCGCTGGCGAAGCTGCACCCATTTGATTAATAGCAGCAATTAGCTGATAAAGCCGCCCCAAATCCCGCTGGTTGAAATGCAAAGTCAGGCGCGGCAGATCGAAAGTCACATCTCCAATTTCCGGCGGCAAAGCTTGACTTTTTTCAATTTTTCCGGTGACAACAATATCGCTAAAATCAGTATTTAGACGATCGACATTATCATCAGAAAGCTCTGTTTTCAAGCGAATTACCAGTTTTTCGCGCACGTAGCGGCAGGAGTGGTAAACCAGATAAAAACTACCTATAGCCTCGCAAGCGACATTTATATCGTCAGTAATGGTATACAGGCTGCGATCGTCGGCTGAAATCAAACCCCGGCCACGCAATTGTTTTTGCACAAAATAATTCCAATCGTGCCAATAATCTCCTCCCGGTCGATCGATCAATACCACAGGAGCCGGCCCGAACTTGCCAGTTTGAGTCAAAGTCAGACACTCAAAAGCCTCGTCCAGAGTGCCGAAACCGCCCGGAAACAGAGCCAAAGCATCGCTCTCCCGGAGAAAAAATAACTTGCGAGTGAAAAAATATTTAAAATTGAGCAATTTGGGATCGCCGGCAATGAAAGGATTAGAACTCTGCTCGAAAGGTAACTGAATGTTCAGCCCAAAAGAACGTTCCGCAGTCGCCCCCTCGTTCCCCGCCTGCATAATTCCCCCGCCGCCGCCAGTAATCACCATAAACCCCTGCTGGGCGATCGCCCGCGCAAAGTCTCTGGCCATCAAATATTCTGCCGATTGCGGTGACACCCTCGCCGAACCAAATATCACAATTTTGCGAACGTGGCGGTAAGGATAAAACAGCTCAAAAGCGCTCTCCATATCTCGGAGTGCCGCCGCAATAATCTTCAAGTCTAGGCGATCGAGATCCTCTCTGGCCATTTGCACTATAGTAGAGAGCGATCGTTCAATCCACTCAGAGTGCTTCAACATTGGCAAGCGATCGAGCAAATCCATCACTTCAGCTTGGAGGGACTCAAAACCTTGACCAGACCCAGAACGAATCATGAATTTTTCCGAAACGATAACAAATTGTCTCTACTAAAAATTAAGGGGCAAGCCAAAGTTATAAGCTAATAGCCACCAGCAAATTGCCCTGCTGGCCACTAATAACTTTTCCCGTAGCTTTGCCCCGGTTCTGAAGCGAGTGAGCTTTCGCGGCCCAAAAAGAACAGCGCGAAACCGCTCGCAGTTGGGTTAAATGTACTTTTCCAGAGTGTTGGCCAGAGTAGTTTTCGGAACTGCCCCAACAACCATATCCACACGTTGACCGCCCTTAAATATCATCAGCGTCGGAATGCTGCGGATACCGTATTGGCTGGCCACGTTAGGATTCTCGTCGGTATTAACTTTTACTACCTTGACCTGCCCTTCATATTGCTGGGCAATTTCGTCTACGACGGGCGCCACCATCCGACAGGGCCCGCACCAGGGAGCCCAAAAATCCACTAGAACTGGAACTTCGCTATCGAGCACTTCCTGCTTAAAGGTAGAGTCGGTTACTTGCGCGGCTGCTGACATCCCTAGCCATCCTTGTAAATACTATTTCTCGGATAACAAGTCTAGCAAAAAATGTAACCACTTGCGTCAACGATTTTAACAGAACGCTTCTGAAGGAAGAAGAAAGACGGTAGAAGGAAGAGGGAAGACGGTAGAAGGAAGAAGGCACAAGGTGTCTGAACGAACAAGGCACTGATTTTTCCGAAGGCACGGATGTTTCCAAAGGCAGAATGCACTTATGTAGAAAAAAAATTCTCCCACTCCCAGACTCTCCCAATCTCCCACTCTCCCCCTCTCCGGAGCTAAAAGCCTCAGTTCTGTATCTAGTAAGCAAGAGCCAAGATTTCCGTCAAAAAAGGAACCGCCCGAACAGTAGTCCGGGCGGAGTGTGGTGTGAGGAGTGAACGGAAACATGCGTCTCCGCTTCTTCTATTGTGACATCTCCTTCTCGATAATTCCACAATATTCTGTAAATTTCGAGACTCTTGAACAAATTTTGTCAAGGTATGCTGGTCTTCGATCGGTAAATCTACTTACCCATGCCCAACTGCTGAGCTTTTTGATAGACTTTACCCTCAGTCAGCAGAGAAGGAGCAATTACCACTTCCACTTGCTGCATCTCCTTAATATCCTTAGCGCCCAAGGTACCCATGCTAGTTTTTAGAGCTCCGAGCAAGTTGTGCGTACCGTCATCTAGCACCGCAGGCCCCCGCAAAATTTGTTCCACAGTACCCGTAGTCCCTACGCGAATGCGAGTGCCGCGCGGCAAAACCGGGCTGGGAGTCGCCATCCCCCAGTGAAAGCCGCGGCCAGGAGCTTCGGCGGCCCTGGCAAAAGGTGAACCAATCATCACTCCATCGGCACCGCAGGCAATGCACTTGCAGATATCGCCGCCAGTAATTAAACCGCCGTCAGCAATCACCGACACATATTTGCCAGTTTCGCGATAGTAGTCGTCCCGCGCAGCGGCGCAGTCTGCTACCGCTGTGGCTTGAGGAACCCCGACACCCAATACGCCTCTAGACGTGCAAGCAGCCCCCGGCCCAATGCCCACGAGAATGCCCGCAGCTCCAGTTTTCATTAAATTCAGGGCGACTTCGTAGGTGACGCAGTTGCCCAAAATTACTGGTATCGGCATCTCTTGACAGAATTGTGTCAAATCTAAAGATGAGATTGATTCAGGGGAAAGGAAAGCTGTCGATACTACAGTTGCTTGGACAAAAAATATATCGGCTCCCGATTCAGCAACCGCCCGGCCGTATTTGCTCGCGCCGGCAGGTGTACCGCTAACGGCAGCAATCCCTCCTCCAGCTTTAATTTCTTTAATTCTGAGCTCGATTAATTCTGGCTTGATGGGTTCGGCATAAAGTTCCTGCATCAGGGAAACAAATTCGTGATTCCCCACACTGGCGATGCGCTCTAATATTGGCTGGGGGTCGGCATAGCGGGTTTGAATTCCTTCTAGGTTGAGCACGCCCATTGCTCCCAATTCCGACAGCAAAATTGCCATGCGGACATCGACTACTCCATCCATGGCGCTGGCGATGATCGGGATTTCTCGATCGATCCCGCCAATCTGCCACTTGGTATCTGCCAAACTCGGATCGAGGGTGCGCTGTCCCGGTACGAGCGCAATTTCATCTATGCCGTAAGCTCTGCGAGCGCTTTTGCCCCGCCCAATTTCAATATTCACGCTGTTTCACTTCCACAATGTATTTAAATTAGACTAACAAAAAGTTAGCCCGCCCGAGTTTAGCTATCGCACGGCTATCTTTAAAAAAAGCTCGGCACTGATTCTGATTGTATTCCGATTATATGAAATCGAAGAGGATACTTTTCCTCAGCAACGGCCACGGGGAAGACTCGATTAACTGTCAAATTCTCAAAGCTTTAAGAGTATCTGGCGCGGATTTTGATGTTTCTGCAATCCCGATTGTAGGTGACGGGGCTGCTTACCGCCGATCGACCGTGCCCATTATTGGGCCCACCAGTCAAATGCCTTCTGGGGGAGTTTTTTACATGAACCCCCTGTTTTTCCTCAAAGATATTGGGGCGGGGCTGATTGCTTTGACTTGGCAGCAATTGCAGGCTGTTTGGAGGCATTCGCGCCACTGCGATTTGGCGGTGGCAACTGGGGATATTGTCGCCGCTGCGATCGCCCATGCCAGCAACCGCCCCTATATAATTTTTCTATCGGCCCATTCTAGTTATTACGAGGGGCGAGTCGATTTGGGTTTAATCTTGTGGCAGTTGCTTTCCTCCGAGAAATGCCTGGCGGTTTTTACTAGAGATGCTTTGACTGCTGCTGACTTAAACCGACAGGGTTTAAATAAAGCTCAGTTTGTCGGCAATCCTGTCATGGACAACCTCAATTCTACGGGCAAAGATTTGCAGTTAATACCCGGAGTTCGGACGATCGCCCTTCTCCCCGGTTCTCGCCTCCGGGAAGCCACCGACAACCTCGTTTTGCTCCTGGAACTGGTTAAAGAAATTGCTAATAGCTCTACTTTACCGATGCAGTTTCTGGCAGCTTTAGTTCCCAATTTGATGCCTCAATTAGATGATATTGCGAGGCTTTCAGGATGGCAACACCGATCGGGCAAGCTCATTCTTCCAGCAATCAAACGGTCTTTTTGTGAAGAAAAATTAGTCGAAGTGATGTGCTGGACCGATGCTTTTGCCGATATTTTGCAGCAGTCTAGTTTAGTAATTGGGATGACTGGAACTGCTGTCGAACAAGCTGTGGGCTTGGGAAAACCTGTAATTGCAGTACCGGGAAACGGCCCTGCCTTTACCTATAGATTTGCGGAGGCTCAAAATCGGCTTTTAGGTGATTCGGTGCAGGTTATTGGCAGACAACCAGCGAATTCGGATATTATCAAGGAAGCTGCTTTGGCAGTCGATCGCACTTTGCAAGATGATAAATATTTAGCCAGTTGCATTCAAAATGGTTTAGAGAGAATGGGGCGATCGGGCGGCAGCATAAAAATTGCTAATTACGCGGCCAACTATCTGGGTTATTGATTGTGGTAGGGTGGGTCAGGTTTTAATTTTTCAATCTACGAAAAGTCTAATTGTGACGCACTATTTATATCGTTTTCGGTTGCATCGGAATAATAAAATCGAGTCAACATTTAACACTCAACCATTCAGTTTTTCTACCCGCCCGTCAACAGTCATGATGAGTGCAACCGGAATTGATATTATTTCCTGGTGCGTCAGTATGAGATTGTTGATTTGTCGCAAAAATAATTGTGGCTGACGCACCCTACTGCTATTTCAACAACTCAGAAACTGTTTTAAACTGGTAACCTTTCGACTGCAAATCCTTGACAATCATCTCAGTTGCTGCTACGGTTTTCGAGCGATCGCCTCCGCCGTCGTGCATCACCACAATCGAACCCGATCGCACATTTGCAATCACCCGGTTTGCGATATCTTCTACCGTGTGTGTTTTTTCATAATCTTGAGAATCCACATCCCACATAATCAGTTTTTTGTGCATTTGGGACACTAAATAAGACAAAACTACAAATCGCCGACCCCAAGGCGGCCGAAAACTGATAGTTTCTTGTTTAACGCCCAAATCTTGCAAAAGTTTGTCGGTTTTTTCAATCTCAGACAGCAAAACTTCTCGGGGTTTAAACATCATATCTTTGTGAGAGTAAGAATGGTTTGCCAACTCATCTCCCCTCGCGATAATCATTTTCACGATTTCTGGATGTTTCTCAATATTGCGGCCGATTTCAAAAAAAGTTGCTTTAACTTGATAGCGGTCTAAGATATCTAAAAGCTGATTTGTATAGGGAGGATAGGGCCCGTCATCGTAGGTAATGGCAACAACTTTCGCTTCGGTATCGGCGCGGTTGACGCCGAAATAATTGTGAAATTTAGTAACTTTAATTAACAGCGATACTGCGAAAAATAATGCTATGGTAAACAGTAGAAGCTTTTGTAATTTTTTACCTATTCGCATAGCTGGACAAGGCTCGATCGAGCATTAAAGTGGATTGCCGTCAGATTACCACAATTTGCAGCGGATGGCATGAATATCGATCGCGCTTGTCAAGTCTGCAAAAAAATGCCGGCCATACTGCAGGTGACGAGTTGTTGTTGAGGTTCCACACTATAATATCGCAGCTAAAAGAGGTGACAAGAGCGATCGCGCCTGTAAAGATATTTGAAGAGAAAGCCGCCGAAATGGCAGCGCGATCGCAAATTCCGACATTTCAAGCCATACCCTCCACCAGCAAGGTAATCTTGTCAATTCCCACCACATAAACCAGTTTCGCCAGTTTAAAAATTATGCCTCGCTTGCACCCAAGCAAGCCACCAACTACTTTGAAAGCAGAACTAGCCGCTTTTCTCAGACTGAATTTCTTCTAGGATCGCTTTTTCCAAATAGCTGACAATCATGATTTTGGGTTCCTAATACCAAGTTTGGCGGAACTTGGAGATGCGACAAACTTATAGCTCGACTCGCTAACTCCTTACTTCCCAACTACGCTTCCACTATCAGAGTAATGTTTTCAAGTCTCACGACGCGAACAACTTCACCGGGTTGCAAAGTTATTTCTCGAACGCACTTGGCAGGCCACCAACTGCTTTGAAATCGCACACTACCGCACTGATTCGGTTTAATTTCTTCTTCAACGATCGCTCTTTCCAAATGGCTGACAGTCATGATTACTTTCTCCTGATTGTAGTTTGGCTGGAACGTTGGGATACTATAAACCTATAGCTCGACTCCCTAACCCATGGATTTATAACGCGGCTTCCACTATCAAAGTAATATTGTCAATTCCGACTACGCGCACCTCGTTACCAGGCTCAAAAGTCAGGTCTCCTTAGCGGGGCCCTCGAAGAGGATCGCACTTCGCGGGCCACCAACTGTTTTGGAAACGAACGCGACCGGACTCATTGGGTCGAATTTATTCATCCACGATCGCTCTTTCCAAATGGCTGACAGTCATGATTGCTTACTCCCGATTGTAGATTTGCCTTAACTTTCAGAATTGATCGCAAACGACGCTGCAACGATCAAAGTAATATTTTCAATTCCCACGACGCGAACCACCTCACCGGGTTCAAAAGTCATGTCTCGATCGCACTTCGCCGGCCACCAACTGTTTTGGAAACGAACGCGGCCGCATTCTTGAGGGCGAATTTGTTCATCCACGATCGCTGTTTCAACATCGTTAATAGACATCGCTGCTTGCTCCAGAATATAAACTCGACTCGATCTGTGTGTAAGTTAGAAGCTTGTCTGTCAACTTCCCCTCCACACTCAACAGTATCCCCGGCCAACCTCGGCCGTGTCAGTCGGTAAAAGTCTATACAAGTCCACTGTTTGAGGGTGTAAGCGAGTCGGAAAAAGTCTGTTAAAGTTGTCTCAGATGGGTAACGCTAAACCTGGTGACTAAATGGAAGCCGATCGTGCACTGGATTTTACCAACTCGTTACTTGTGGCTCGAAACCTGAAAACTCTCGACAACCTTGACAGCGCGATCTTTCGCGAAGCTTGGCAAGGCGTGCAAGGCAGGACGTACCAACAGGTTGCAGATAGTGAAGGGTATGGAGTAGGGACTGTTAAGGATGCTGCCTCTAATTTGTGGAAGCGGCTTTCAGCTTTGTTTGGAGATGGCGAAAAAGTCAAAAGAGACAACCTTCAAGCGGTAGTAGAACGGTATTGGCGCAGCTACTCGAAACTAGAACCGCAGTCGGGACAAACTGTTCCGGCCCAAGTATCTCCTGGACTTGATGCGGATTTGGAAATCGAAAACCCGAATTTTTTGGGCCGCTTCGGGGCGATCGAAGATCTCAATACTCTTGTCGCCCAAGGAGCTAAAGTGATTGTCATTCAAAGTGCCGGCGGTATCGGCAAAACAACTTTGGCCAGACAGTATCTCAAATCTCAAGGGTTCGATCGAACCATTGAACTGTTGATGGCAAAAGAGACAGAGAACATCACGGCATTGGAAAGCGCGATCGAAGAATGGCTCAAGCAAGACTTTCAGGAAGAACCAGGGCCAGACTTTGGCGTCACCCTGGGGCGGCTGAAGCGGCAGCTTCAGACTCACAAAGTCGGCGTATTGATTGACAATTTGGAAGCCGCACTCGACGGACAAGGTAAGTTTATTGAACCGCACCGGCTTTACGTGGAACTGTTGCGAGTTTTGGCTGACGCGGCGGTGCAGTCGGTAACTCTGATTACCAGTCGCGATCGACTGTGCGATTCAGATGTCACCGTCGAACACTACTTGCTGCCGGGATTGGAAGTTGAAGTTTGGCGGCAGTTTTTTAGCTGCCGCAACATCAATATAGATGATGTCGCCCTCAAGGAAATGCACAAAGTTTACGGCGGCAATGCCAAAGCAATGGGCATTATTTGCGGCACGATCCGAGAAGATTTTGACGGAGATATGGCGGCTTACTGGCTGGAAAACAGCGACCATCCGCTCGTTGAAACAGACTTAAAAAATTTAGTTACCAGCCAATTCAACCGCCTCCTCGAACTCGATGCCGAAGCATATCAACTCCTCTGTCGCTTGGGCTGTTACCGCTATCAAGACGTGCCGACAGTCCCTACTGACGGACTTTTGTGTTTGCTGTGGGATGCGCCGGAAGCCGGACGCCGACAAATCATTAAATCGCTGTTGCACCGATCGCTAGTCGAGTCTCAGAAGGGCGAATACTGGCTGCATCCAGCAATTCGGGAAGAAGCGGTCGATCGGTTATCGCCCGGAGACTGGGAAACTGCCAACCGCAAAGCCGCCGAGTTCTGGAGCGAGAGTGTTGAAAATATTGAGACTGTAGAAGATGCGCTGAAAGCTTTTGAAGCTTACTATCATTATGTAGCAATTAGCTGTTTCGAGCAGGCCGCGAGCGTCATCCTCAAAAAAATCAATATCCAGTTTGCCAAAGATTACAAGCTCGGTAGAGCGCTCTACAAATTAGGTTTCTTGCAGCCAATAATTTCAGCAACTACTCGCATCGTCAACAATGTGACTTCTGATTATTATTTGAGCGGTTTATACAGTCTTTTAGGCATTTGTTACCGCATCTTAGGCGAGATAAATCAAGCCATAGAATGCCACCAAATATCGGAAATAAAAGCAACTAAGTCTTTGCAAATTATAGCGAAAAGCAGCGAACCTGAAAACGGCAAACAAGCTAATCTGGAATTCTGGAAAGTTAACGCTGCAATTAATATAGGTTTTTGTCAAATAGAAATGGGCGAATTAGAACCAGCTATGGAGATATTTGTCAAGCTGAAAACTTCGCGGGACGAAATCGGAATTAATAGCTATTCGATCGATGTCGGGTTAGCTTTCCTCAACTCCTGTGTCGGAGCCAAAAAAGAGGCGGAAGAGCTCGCCGAAAAACTTTATGCCGATCGGGAAAACAGTCATTTGGTGGGTACGGGATACAAATTAGTTTTTCTCGCAGCCACCTATCAAAACCTGGGAGAGACAGAGAAAGCTTTGAGCTTGTACCGCCAAGCGATCGCCCGGGCCGACCAAAACCAGTACAGCACCATTAAAGCCAAAGCTCTCAGCGGTATAGCAGCGCTGTACCGAGAACAGGGAGAAATTGACCAAGCCCTGCAGCACCATGCAGAGGCAATAGAAATACTCGATCGAGCCAGCGCTAAATTAGACCGAGCCGAAGCTTGCTATCAACTAGCACTAACAGAACAAAAACTTGGTAACATCGAGAAAAGTCAAGAAAATTTTGAGCGCGCCATTCAACTGTTCAGCGAAATGGACGCCAGCAAACAAGTAGAAAAAGTACAGTTAGCCGCCCCAAAAAAAACAGAAAAAATAGCTAATTAATCGAGCAAAAAATCAGAAAATAGATACAATAAACGAAAGAACAACCATAAACTTTGTAGATATGAAACTAAAACGATTGGGACACGTAGCCGTCTGCGTGCAAGACATAGAGAAGTCTGCTGAATTCTACCGCAACTTGGGTATGGAGTTAGTCTGGAAAGATGCAGACTGGGCTTATTTGAAAGCAGGAGAGGACGGATTGGCGCTGTTGAGTCCGAGTTACGACCAAGCAGGGCCGCATTTTGGGTTTGTATTTGACGATCGCACCGAAATGGAATCCGCCTACGAACAACTCAAAGCCGATGGTGTTTCCGTCACCCACATTCACGAACACCGCGACGGTACTGCATCTTTTTACGGCAGAGATCCAGATGGGAACGGCTTTGAGTACCTTTACGAACCGGTCTGACGATTCTAGAACTTGCGAATCGCGATCGGGCTAAATCCGCTTCAGGTGCGCGGCCTGGCCCACCCTACAGATTAGTGTGTCCGCGCACTCCTAACCCGTTGCTGACGGCCCGGAACATCCCTACAACTCCCCGAATAATGTGAGGTACTCACACCGACGCTTCTAAAGTTCTAAAGTAAGGTGCATACTCTGAATCCGAAATATATCCGCAACTTCCGAAAATCGGCTCGATAATCTAAAATCTAAAATCTAAAATCTAAAATCCTCATGTTGCAGAGAATACAAGTCAGAAACCGCTGGAAATCAATCTTCAAACCCTGGGAAGAAGCAGACCCTTGGCTGTTCGCCGCTTGCATCGCCCTTACCATCTTCGGCGGAATCATGATCCGCAGCGTCGAAATCAACCAGGGACTGATCGACTGGTGGCGGCACTGGGTAACTGGGGCAGTCGGTTTGTTCCTCGCCATCATCATTTCCCGCTGTCGCTACCAAATACTGCTTGAGTGGAAATGGCCGATTTACATATTAATCAATTTGTCGCTGATCGCAGTGCGTTTTATCGGTACTACAGGGCTCGGTGCCCAGCGGTGGATCAACATCGGCGGCTTCTACCTGCAACCCTCAGAATTTGCCAAAGTAGGCATGATTGTCACTTTAGCAGCTCTCCTGCACGAGAAGAGTGTCCCCACAGTCCGGGATATGTTGAGGATGCTGGCGATTATGGCTGTACCCTGGGGATTGATATTTGCCGAACCAAATTTAGGCACTTCCTTAGTCTTCGGCGCGATCACAATGGGGATGTTTTACTGGGGTAATGTCAATCCCGGCTGGCTAATATTGCTATTCTCTCCTCTCATCTCAGTTCTCTTCAATAACCTGTCTACACCGATTTGGATAGCCTGGGTAGTTGTTGCGGGTATTATCGCTTGGCGAACCCTGCCTTGGCCCTGGTTGGGGACTTTCAGTGCTGTGTTGGTGAACGTTGTTTCTGGGCACCTCGGACATATTTTTTGGAATGTTCTCAAGGATTATCAAAAAATGCGTTTGACAGGGTTTTTAAACCCCGAAAAAGACCCTTTAGGCAGCGGATATCACTTGATTCAATCTCGGATTGCTATTGGCGCTGGGGAACTGAAGGGCCGGGGTTTGTTTCAGGGAACGCAAACTCAGCTTAACTTTATTCCCGAACAGCATACGGACTTTATCTTTTCAGCTATTGGCGAAGAATTGGGTTTTATTGGCTGTATTGGCGTGTTGTTGATTTTCTGGATAATTTGTTTCCGGTTGGTGACGATCGCTCAAACTGCTAACGATAATTTTGGTTCTTTGCTAGCGATCGGCGTACTGTCAATGTTGATTTTTCAGGTGTTCGTCAATATTGGGATGAACATTGGCTTGGCGCCGGTTACTGGGATTCCACTGCCTTTCCTAAGTTACGGAAATGCGTCGCTGCTGAGTAATTTTCTCGGCCTGGGGCTGGTGGAGGCGGTGGCAAGCCAGCGACAGCGCAAGAAGCGTTGGAATTAGATCGTTGGCAATTGCTAATTGGTAATTGGTTCTGGGAATGCGATCGCGCTTTTGATTTCTTTCGAGAGATTCTGCGGGCGATCGCATTTTTTGTCGATCGACCTAGCCACATCTAAATTTTACGCTTCCTGAGCCGAGCCTTGATAACTGTCAAGGTAATTGCTCAACTACCCCCCTCCCCTGAAACTGCCTCAAGCGAGACAGTTTTAGATTGTGAATTTTAAGCAAAAAGCTTCTTCTTCAATAAAATTAACGAGAGAATGAGGGTTTCAGCGATCAAAACGGAAAAATGAAATAATTGTGTTCAAACTTTGCAATACTTGCCTACAAAGGGTTTCAGAGATTTTATTTTTGTCCGTAGGGGGGGTTGAGCAATTACCTGTCAAGTTTGATAAAATTCTTGTGGGGTGCGCGCGAAAACCCGCCCAAAAATAAAATTTAGAGGTCCAACAGCTTAAGTAGATAAACTTAATTAAACCACTTCTGACGCAAACAATAAATGCTTTTCTGCGCTATGGGTAAGCCACTCTCTGTGCAGTGGAAGTCCTACTGAGGACCTTATCAATGCTTGAAAGCATTACTATTATTACATCTTTTTTTTCTTCGTTCCTTCTTCCTGAGTAACTGCTCACCGCAACTGCATTGCGGTATCGCCAATGATGTCAGCGATAGGTATGCACTCCAGATAGGTGGTATT